>JALSTK010000094.1 GCA_026983775.1 Calditrichia bacterium | reverse complement strand
TTTTGTCTGGGATGCTCGCATCCGCATGGCGCCGGCCTTGAACGCGTTTGTCCATGATGCTTACGTTGCTGGTGAGGGTATCCTGACTGCGAAGCTGTTCGGTCTCTTGACAGTGATGAAGCAGCCCGGCACGCCGGAACTGGCACAAGGAGAGTTGATGCGCTTTTTTGCTGAAGCTGCCTGGTATCCCACGGCACTTTTGCCAAGTCAGGGCGTAGTTTGGGAAGCAATAGATGACACTCAGGCTCGCGCGACGCTTACCGATCGAACAACAACAGTAAAGTTGGTGTTTCAGTTTGATGATAAGGGATTAATCGGTTCTGTGAGTTCAGACGGACGATACCGCGAAGTTAATGGAGAGCTAGTAGCCACTCCCTGGCAGGGTCGTTTTTGGGACTATGAGATACGGAATGGCATGATGATACCGCTAAAAGGCGAGGTAGCGTGGCTTTTACCGGAAGGTCGGAAACCTTACTGGCGCGGCCGTATCCTGCGAATTGTATACGAATATGCTCATTGATGATCGGCTCTTGGGCCTAAAATAAATTCTTAAACACGGATTGCAGCCGACGTTAAGCGCTTGAAACCTGTATCTAAATCGATTTGGAATGAGATTGAAAAATACAAAAGAAATAAGAAATAAATCGTTTGAAACAAAACTCGGGCAGGTTTCTATTCAAAAAGAACTCGGAAAAGGTAAATCAGGTTATTCATATTTAGTAGAGTTTGGGGGTCAAAATCTGGTACTCAAAATTATGCATTATGAATCTTGTGATTATTATTCCTTTGGTGGCAACAATAAAGTTACACTCGAAGTAAATGCTTATCATAAGTTACATACTTGCGGAGTACTTCTTCCTAAACTTTTAAGTTATGATGCTAAACGAAACTACCTTTTGAAAGAGTATATTGATGGCGAAGTTGCTTCTCATTTGATTGCCGAAAATAAAATTTCTGAATCAATAATTGAACAGTTGTTCGATATGTATCACAATGTAAAAAAATATGGGCTGAATATTGATTACTTCCCGAATAATTTCGTCATAAAAAATGATCGCTTATTTTATATTGATTACGAGTGTAATCCCTATAGTCCTGCATGGGATCTATTGAATTGGGGTATATATTACTGGGCTAATTCGGAGGGATTTAAAGAATACTTATTGACTGATAATGTCTCGATTATTAATGATATTCCTGAGAAGGGAATACCAATAAAAAGTCCATTTGAAGAAAAAGTGGCTAATTGGAAAAAACGGTATAATATCGGCCTGAATGATTAAAGTAAACGCCTGACGTATACGGTTAGATAGTGCAAGTGGTTTTTACGCGTTTGTTGTCGTCCGCCTCAGGCGAGGGCCGTTTGGGCTTTTTAGCCCGGGGGATGTCATCCGTTTGACCGAAGGGTTGTTCGAGAATTTCTTTGTACAAGAAGTTGATGGCGTTTAAGGCTTGGTTTTGAGTGGATGCGGCTACTTTTCGTTGAATGGCGAGATGGGTAAGAAAGCGGTTGACTTCCTGTGCGCCCATTTGCGAGGGATGTTTTGTATTAGGAAAGAGCATAAATTGTTTTACCCGGTTAACGTAGGTTCCTTCGGCGCGGATATTTTCTTTGAGCGGGTCGAGTAAACGGTTGATTCCATCGGCAATTTCTTGTTAAACTCTTTAAGAGGGGATAGGGGGAGGGGGAATAAGGAATAGGGAATAAGGGATAAGGAATAGGGGTATTGAATTTCTATGAATCTAACAGATTTTTATATACTAAATTACCGCAATAATCGGTAAAAGGGCAGCGCTTTTGGAGGGATACGTTCTTTAATTACTGCTGGATAGCCAATAGATGTCTGTTTTGTATTGACGATGAGTCCGGTAGATATACAATGAATATAAAGTGCTACCTATTTGAATACACTGATCTTATTGCTTATCTTGCTAAAAAGTAAAGTGGGATCTTGCGGTTCAATATTATGTTAAGCCCTGAAAAAACGATGAGAGTTTATCATTTCTTAAATAAGCAATATGGGTTAGATGATTTGCAAAGAAGACGGTTAAAGATTGCCGAGATTATGAGTCTCAATGATCCGTTTGAACTATTGGGCATTAACCTATCCCATCCTTTGTTAAGGGAAGCTTTCGATGCTACAAAAAAGGATTTATCAAAAAAATATGGCATACTATGTTTTAGTAAAAGCTGGAGAAGTCCTGTTCAGTGGGCTCATTATTCAGATAATCATAAAGGAATCTGTATCGATTTCGATGTTCCCGATAGCCATCTTATTAAGGTTAGATATGTAAGATATCGCTTAAATCCGCCAAAAGTTATAGATGAGAAGTTTATGCTGAATTTGCTATTTACAAAATATTTTAGCATTTTTGATGTATGAAAAACGACTTGAAAAATATTAGCACCAAATTAAGAAAAGAATTAACAAAGCTACGTTCAGATTTTCATGTACTCTCTTTGGAAATATTTGGTTCTTTTGTTCGTAATGAACAGACACCGGATAGTGATATAGATATTTTAGTAACTTTTTCTCAGCCGCCTTCATTATTTAAGTTTATTGAATTGGAAGATTATTTAAGCGGAATACTTGGTGTAAAAGTCGACTTAGTAATGAAGAGCTCATTAAAACCCAATATTGGCAAAAGAATAATTTCAGAAGCCCAATCGATATTATGAAAGATAAAGATAGAATAAGTATTGACTATTTAAATGATATATTAGATTCTATAATCAAGATAAAGACCTTCCTTAAAGATATGGATTATCCCGTTTTTCAAGAAGATGTAAAGACTCAATATGCCGTTATTAGAGCATTAGAGATTATTGGTGAAGCATCCAAGAAAATCCCACAAGAAGTTAAAGATAATTATTCATGGATACCCTGGCGTTTTATGGCCGGAATGCGCGACAAATTAATCCATGATTATTTTGGCGTAGATACTCAAGTAGTTTGGAATACCGCTACCGAAGATATTTTAAAATTAGAAGAAGAAATAAAAAATATGGTCTCGTCTTATTTGAAGTAATCTCTAATTAGTGGGCGTTGCACAGCACGCCAATAAAGCCGACCCGCTACGGCGGGCGGCCTATCAAGCGGATCTAACGTTCCTCCCTCGCATAATAGCCTACGACATTATGCGCGCTCGGAACGATCATCCGCCGCCACGTTATGTGACAGAAAAATAAGGTATTGATATGAAACATTTTGACATAGGTTCAATTATCGTAATAGCTATAACATTTGCTTTTTTTGTAATGGCTCTATTTTATACTGGATTTACACATGATCTATTGTTGGAGGCCGGTATTTTTTTGGTTTCCGTAAAACTTATCATAATGGCGTATAAGACAAGCGTGTCTTCAAAAGAGATTAATCGTGAACTTGAAGAGATTAAAAACATTTTGAAAAATTTCAAGAAAAGCACATAAAAAATCACGGCACTGGATTTTTACTCCGTTGCGCTCCGTAAAAACCAGTGAGTTCAATCATTATGCAAGTAAAATTATGTTAAGAAATGCAATAAAAATCTTTGTAGTTTATATTTTCTTGTTTGCTCATGTTTGCGCACAAGATTACTTTTGGCAAAAAACGGATAAGTTAGAAGGTGGCGTGGTTTATTCATTACTCGTTCAAAATGATACCCTTATTATTGGAACCAAAGGAGGAGTATATATTAGCGAAAATTTTGGGAAAATATGGCAGCCAATCGGATTGAACTCTTTTGAAGTTTGGGATATTTCATTTTGTGAAGATTACATCGTTGCTATAAGCAGCGGTGGCTGTTATAGAAAAAAAGTTGCAGATGTTGAATGGGTAAAAATAAAAGAGGGTAGATATCAGACAATAGAAACAAAAGACTCCTTGATTTATTTGGGTTCCGGATATCAAGGAATTTATCGATCCAAAGATTGTGGACAAACTTGGGAACAAATCAACAATGGTATTGACAATCGAGATATTGAAAAAATCCACATTACTTCTTCAAATATTATTTTAGCGTCGGCTGCGGGGACATCAGGTTCTGGCGTATTCAGAAGCCTTGATTTTGGTGATAGTTGGTCAAGAATTGATCCTTATCAATATGCATGGAATTTTGAAGGTATTACAGAGTTTGATAGTGTTTTATATGCTTTTGATTTCAATAATAATGCAAAAGTTTATAAAAGCGTTGATGATGGATTAACATGGTTCTTGCCAAGCGGTAGTCATGCCCCGTCGGATATTATAAACTCAATTTATGCGGATAGCGACGGTATATATGTAGGGGTTTATCATTACGGTTTCTTTCGTTCTGCCAATGAAGGCGCTAGTTGGTCAAAAATCAATACTGGCTTGAAAAATCTTACAATATCAGACATAGATGGAAACTCAACCGAACTATTTTTAGCAACTTTTGATGGATTTTATAAATCTTATAAAAATGCGATGAATTGGATGAGATATATGAATGGTATAAGTAGTGCAAATATTTATTCGCTTTCACAAAATTCAGATTATCTTTTCGTCGGGACGAGTGGTTCCGGATTATTTCGAGCAACAAAAGATTTAAGTAATTGGCAAGAAATGGATCTTGGAAACAATAATAAATTTGTAACTTCAATTCTAGCTCTTGAAAATAATGTATTTGTGCTAGTTTCCTCATGGACGAATCATTACTATGAAGAGTTATTTGTTTCTACCAACAATGGCGCTTCATGGAGAAAATTAAACCCGAATTTAGATGCAGGACAGTTGGAAACAATCGTAGGTAATAATAATGTTCTGTTTATAGGAAGTGATTATGGTGTATTTCGGAGTATAAATTCAGGAAATAATTGGGAAAAGATGAGCAACGGAATGCCTAATAATATTAATAGTGCTTCTATTGCTGTGTATGATTCAATAGTTGTTGTTACGAATGGAACATCAGGCATCTATCGTTCAGATGATTTAGGAGATAGTTGGACTTATAATTCAGTGCCCGATTTGTTTTCTGGTAAAGCTGTTTCGGTTTCTGCTGATGGCGTTTTCTACTTGGGATCAGGTTCTGTAAATAAACTTTTTAAAAGTGAAGATTTAGGATTAACCTGGTTACAGCTTAATAATCCTCTGTACAATTCTGCTGTTAACTCAATTGGTATTGAGGGCAACTTTATTTATTGTGGATTGTCAAATAATGGCGTAATAATGAGTTCAGATGGGGGAGAAACTTGGGTTGAAAGTAACTTTGGTCTTGCAAGTAGAAAAGTTCAATGCATTAGCATTTCTAATAACAAACATTTTGTTGGAACATCTTCGGGATTATACAAAGAAATTACTTCTGCCATAACACCAATTATAGATTATGGCAAGGAATTGAATCAAAATTCAATATCATTACGTTGGAAGATAACACCTGGAATTACTGAATATCGTATACAAATTTCAACAGATTCAACTTTTCGGACATTACTTGTTGATCAGGTAATAAGTGATACTTCATACCATGCAAATAATTTGAATTTTATGACTACTTATTATTGGCGTATTTCAACAGTAACGGATTATTGGAATGAAAAGTTTTCACCCATTCAAAAAATAGTTATTGCTAATCCAATGAATTATAAGTTATATAATAATTATCCCAATCCTTTTAATAATGAGACTAATATTCGCATTGATGTTCCCTACAGCTCAGAAATTAAACTTGTACTATTTAATATTTTGGGGAAACGGGTAAAAACTATTGAAAAATCATTTGTTGAGGCTGGCAGTTATTATTATAAATTAGAATCAAACAATTTAGCTTCAGGAATATATCTTTTAAGATTGGTAGGAGACAATTATTCAAAAACGTTAAAAATAGTGCTCTTACGGTAAAAATGTATAACGAATAGGCTTCGCACCTGAGCGCTGTATCTGTGCAGGTTTTATGTGGTTTTTAAGTTTGGGCCTGTAATTTAAAATTGTAGTTAAGGTTCGTATAGTTAAACAAATTTTTCAATAAATTTTGACAGTAGATTTTTATTCAACATTGTAGTTAATGGCGGACGGGTGAAAAGCGACGCCTTTATACGGAAAAGGAACAATCATTTTGCACATATTTGTAAGAACTTGAAATATCCTCAAATATTGCAAAAGGCAGAAATAAGATTCGACGATTTTAAAGCTCTAATTGATGCCGCAGGTAAAATACTTAATGAGATTTCATATGCATTTGATCAATCAAAATTGGCATCATTGGGAGTTGGAGCGGAAAACGATACACATTTATTACTTAACACTCTCGTTGACGCAAAAAGCAATGATTCAAAATTGTAGCAGATGTTGGGATTAAAAGTATAACGAATAAGGTTAGATTGTATGAGCGCCTGCGAGCCATAATCCGAACCGTTTGCTGCCGTGCCTGCCCGCGGCTGAACAAAACTGTTTGTCTCCGCAATAGCATACTCAATATGTAAAAGCAACTCCCTTAAAATGACATAGCCCCCGATTTATATGCCTAAATATTGTATATTAAAACAGATCAAGAATCAGCATACAACGCAAAACAGAGGAGTAACATGATGTCAGAAGAAAGATTCAGCGGAATTCCGTTATTAGGTGAAGCCTTTCCCGAGCTGGAAGTGAATACCACCCACGGCAAGATGAAATTACCGGAAGAATATAAGGGTGAATGGTTCGTGCTGTTTAGCCATCCGGCGGATTTTACTCCGGTTTGTACCACAGAATTCGTAGCTTTCGCCAAACGGAATGATGATTTTGAAGCCCTGGATACGAAACTGATCGGGTTGTCCATCGATCAAGTGTTTTCCCATATCAAATGGGTGGAATGGATTAAGGATAATCTTGGCGTGGATATCCCTTTTCCCGTAATCGCCGATGATATGGGTAACGTGGCCAGGGCCCTGGGTATGGTGCACCCGGGCAAAGGGACCAATACGGTTCGTGCTGTATTTATCGTGGATCCGGATGGCAATTTGCGTTTAATGATCTACTATCCCCAGGAAGTGGGCCGCCAGGTTGATGAAATCTTGCGTGCTTTGAAGGCCCTGCAGATATCCGATAAGTACAAAGTTGCTCTGCCGGAGAATTGGCCGAACAATGGTTTGATCGGCGAAAAAGTTATTATACCGCCGGCAGGCGATGTAAAGACTGCCGAAGAACGCAAGACCGAAGCGGAAGGGTATGACTGGTGGTTTCGTTTCAAGGAACTGGATTCTTAAGTAATTTCGATTGATGCGGCCTGCGCTTATGAGCGCGGGCTTTTTTGGTTTAAAAAATGCTGACGCTCGGCTTCGAGATGTAGATGAGGATACTGTTTTTGCAGACTCTCTATCAATTTGAGCTGTTGTGCGATGAACCGTTGATGCTCCGGGCTCCGGAAATCTGTGGGGCGATGGGTCAGTGCGCGTAGCAGAGGCTGCAGGTCGTGAATGGTCTGCAGACAGGTTGGTGTACAAAAGGTGTCTTTGAATTTTTCCCAGATATAATCGATGGCCATTTGATTGGGATGGATCAGATCGGCCTGATAAAAGCGGTAGTCGCGCAAATCGTCCATCATGATTTCAAAGGATGGAAAATAGTCGCACCCCTCATAATGAAGAAGTGCCTGGTGTAAACCCGCTAATAAAGTAGCTTTGCTGTGTTGATTTTCGATGAACCCGTCCTTTAAATGGCGGATGGGGCTTATAGTGAATATGAGCCGGATTTCAGGATTTAATATCCGGAACCATTCGATGATTTGTTCACAAGCGGTTTGTACCTCCTGCACGGAAAGTTTCCTACGTTCAAATTGATCCGCGGGAAGCTTATGACAATTAGCCACGACCCGATGTGTTTTTTTGTGTGTATAAATCCAGGATGTTCCCAGGGTAATCAGAGCGTGCTTTGCGCCGAGCAAAAAAGAGCGGCTTGTTTCGGTATTTCGGTTGATTCTTTCCAGGCAGATGTCAGCATTATGATGCGAAAAGCGGCTATGGTGATCAAAGCTATGCCATTGGTGGTTATGATAGATTAAGTCTTCTTTGCCGAAGACCCTCTTTTGAAAGAGTATTTGCAGTGCTTCCAAAATGGAAACGGGATTATAGAGTACACCGAACGGATTCTTTAAGGTCTTAAAGTGAAAATCATCCAATTTCTGTGCGATATAATCGGCAAAGCAGGATCCGAGAGTGATCAGAGGTTCCCGGTGCTCGATTTGATTCCCGGTCGGTTGAATATCTATTTCTGTGCGGAATTTCATATTTCTACTGCATAATTTTCCCGGTTTGGATCAATCATTGAATTCCAGCCATCAACAATCATTTGCTGGACAATGGATTCAACGAATAAGTGCAACAGTTCGGTTTCAAAACGGGTTATCGGTTAATTTCGGTTCTACCCCCAAAACGAATAACCGAAAGGGCACTTTTGAAAGGATACCACCTCATAGGGACAGATTGCCGTAGTTAACCCCGGCACAAAGATACGGAATTTACAGATTAAAAAAGAGAATTTTTTTACAAAGAAAAATAGCTCGGATAAGCGGAATTCATCCATCCACAGTAAGCCGGAAGTTAAAATATAAGAGCGGTGGTCCGGGTTAATGCTAAAAATATGCTCAAAAAAAGTCAAAATACCACTGTTCGACAACTTGTTTGTATGTAAAATCGGATTTTGAAATCAAAGCATTGGTTCACCATCGGACCCGGCAATATTTTAGTCCTGATTAAATTATTGGTAAAGCTAATTTAGATAATATTTCCATAGTTAGTATGGAACACGATTATCAATATATGGGGCAGATGAGCAAAAGGTGGCGGACTCTACATTCTTAAAAGAAGAAGCGAAACCGTCAGGGAAGAAAGGATAAAGTAAAACCGCTATCAGGACGCGCCCAGTGAAATTGTACTTGCCTGATGTTCCTCTTCGAAGTCCTTATACGGGGGATTTTTGCATAAATAAAACAAGTCAAAAAAATCAGGTATTACCAACTACGTTCAAGAGTGTCATAAACAGGGTACCCAATGCCTTCTTTATCTTTAAATTTTGAGTCCCTTAAAACGTAAATAAATATCTAAACGCTTTTTTCCTCTAAGACTTTGGAAAATTCCATCTTCTTTGCATAACAGGGCGGAAGTAAACCCAATGCCTGTGTAAATAAATGTGCTGAATTCATAAAGCAAATTTAATATATTCTCAGTATATTACCCACACAAAAGGACATAGAGCCAATAATCTTATCCGTGAGGAAAGTATTATGCGTATTTTTATCCTGTTTATTTTGTTTTTTGTATCATCCTTTTTGTTATTTTGCAAGGAGAAGGTTCCATCCCGGGCCCAGGCTACAATCAACTCTCCCGATGGCCAATTAACCGTAAATTTCTATCTGAATCCGCAAGCGCCGCAGTATGAAATCCGCTATAAAGATAAAGTGGTGCTTAATCCCTCTTCCCTGGGATTCCGCTTTAAAGATGCGCCGGCCCTGCAGGCTAATATGAAGATCGAACGCACCGAGGTTTTGGAAGAAGATACGAGCTGGACACCGGTCTGGGGAACCGATCACCGGGTCCGCGATCACTACCGGCAAATGATCATCCATTTGAAAGAAAGAAATAATCCGCATCGGCTTTTGGATTTGGTGTTTCGTGCTTATAATGACGGGGTCGCTTTCCGATATATATTACCCGCACAACGGGAAATGCACAAGGTCGAAATTATTTCCGAAGAGACACGCTTCCGTTTCGCGCATAACGATACGGCCTGGTGGATTCCCGCCGATTATGATAGTTACGAACATCTCTATTCCAAAACGGCTCTTTCGGATATCAAGGGTGTTAATACCCCGTTCACGATTCAGACCAAAGAAGGCTATGTGATTACCGTTCACGAAGCGGCCTTAACCGATTATCCGGCCATGACTCTGAAAAGACTAAAAGATCGGCAAACGGATTTTAAAAGCGAGTTGGTTCCCTGGCCGGATAGTATAAAAGTGAAGCATAGTATTCCTTTGCAAACTCCCTGGAGGGTACTCATTATCGTTAGTCGGGCTAAACAATTACTCGCTTCTCATTTGATCGAGAATCTGAACAAACCGAATAAAATTAAGGATACATCCTGGATCCGACCCATGAAGTATGTGGGCATTTGGTGGGGAATGCATATCGGCAAATATACCTGGCACTCAGGGACGAAACACGGGGCGACCACGAGGCGTGCCAAACAATACATTGACTTCGCCGCCACACATCATATTCAAGGAGTGCTCATTGAAGGCTGGAACCGGGGCTGGGATTCCTGGCTTTCAGGCAATAATGTACAGAGTTATACCACACCTTATCCAGATTTTAATTTAAAGGAAGTGGCCCGGTATGCCAGACAGAAAGGCATTTCCCTGATCGGCCATCAAGAAAGCGGTGGCAATGTCCCCCAGTATGAGCGCCAGCTCACGGCAGCACTCGATCTCTATCAGAGTTTGGGAATTCATGCCGTTAAAACGGGTTATGCCGGTAAAATGCATCCTTCCGGTCAGCATCACCACGGCCAATGGATGGTGCGTCACTATCGCAGGGTCGTGCAGGAAGCGGCTAAACGCCAAATTATGATTGATGCCCATGAACCGATCAAACCGACCGGTATTCGTCGAACCTGGCCCAATATGATGACCCGCGAAGGAGTGCGCGGTATGGAGTATAACGCCTGGTCGGACGGTAATCCGCCGGAGCACACCACCATTTTGCCGTTTACCCGCATGGTGGCCGGACCGCTGGATTATACGCCGGGAATCTTTAATATTAAATTTGATCCCAGCGGCAAACATCGCGTCTATACGACCCTGGCCAAACAACTGGCTCTGTATGTGGTTCTCTTCAGTCCCTTGCAAATGGCAGCGGATCTGATCGAAAATTACCGGCACCAACCGGCCTTTCGGTTTATCGAAGAGGTGCCGACGAATTGGGATGAAACACTGCCTTTACAGGCTAAAATCGGTGACTATGTTTCCGTGGCCCGCAGAAAAGGGAATGACTGGTTTATCGGTACGATTACCGACGAACATCCCCGGCAAATGCAGATTGCACTCGGATTCCTTACACCGAATCGGACCTATGAGGCGGATATCTACGAGGATAGTCCGCAGACCGACTACGATACCAATCCCACGGCGATACGTATTCGTCACCGACGGGTAAGCAGTAATGATACCCTGCGGGTGAAAATGACCCGAAGCGGCGGACAGGCCGTCCATTTGAAATGGAGTGGAAAATAAAATTCGATGGGGTGTAAGTTAATAAATATATTGATCTCTATGGAAAGAATGAGTATCATCCTGTAAGTAGAAAAACGTATGCCGCTCAGGAACGAACTTGATCTTTAAAGAAGATTAGCGTTCGAATTTGTGGAAACAGAATTTGAATTTTCAGTATTCAAAGCATTGGAAGACCGAACATGGCCCGGGAATGGGAAGTTAAAAAACTAATAGTAGAAATCGGCCGCCGGCTCTGGCAGCGCGGTTATGTGGCGGCTAACGACGGCAATATATCGGTCAGATTGAACGACCGCGAAATACTGACCACGCCTACCGGTGTAAGCAAAGGTTTTATGAACACGGCAATGATCCTGAAAGTGGACGAGAACGGTAACCTGCTTTCCAGGAGTTCAACCTATAAACCTTCCAGTGAAATTAAGATGCATCTCGAAGTGTACAGAGAGCGTGCGGACATTAGCGCTGTGGTTCATGCCCATCCTCCCTATTGTACCGGTTTTGCCGTTGCCAATATTCCTCTCGACCGTTGCATCCTGCCGGAAGCGATTTTTACCATCGGTTCCGTGCCTGTTGCAGAATACGGCTTGCCGTCGAGCACGGAAATACCGGAAAAGATTCGGCCCTATATTCAAAAATCAGATGCGGTTCTTTTGCAAAATCATGGCGCGCTGACTCTGGGTTCGGACCTGATCAATGCCTATTATAAAATGGAAACTCTGGAACACACTGCCCATATAGTCTGGAACGCCGTACAATTAGGTAGTGTAAATGTTTTGCCCGAAGAAGAGGCGCAACGGTTGATGGCTTTGCGGGAAAAATATCATGTATCCGGGCAGGTATCCGCTTGTGAAACGGAACCGCTGGCCATTAAAGATAGAAAAATTGAAACAAGTGCACCGCCTTCCGGTCAGGCCGGTGTGAAAGATCCGGACGAAGCGCTGATAAAAGCAATTACCCAGGAGATTATGGAGAGTTTGAAAAAGAAAAACATATGAAATCTGCGAGACCCTTGATAAATTGGGCTCTTCCGGGTTTCTTGTGAAGCCGTATATTAACTGAAGAATGATAAAATGAATTAAACAATTTTTATTGTTTCGTTCATCTTGTATTTAAAAACAATAGTATCCGAAGGATACGAATATGAGTAGCCACAGGCGGAGCCTGTGGTAAAGCGGAAAAAGAGAGCGCGACGCTGAAGGCGTCGAAGGTAGAACACAGAGCAGGCTATCGAAATAGGAGACCCTATACATTGAAAGGCCTGGTTTATTTTACCGCTTTGCGGTAATCCTATTCGGTTGCATCTTGCCCACAGGCTTCGCTCCTGCCCGGCGGCTGACGGGTGTGGCTACTTATATTGCATCACTTCGTGATGATGTAAGGATGACATTTTTACGGCATTTAACCACAAGAAACCCAGTAGAGCAATAGATTGTTCCCTCTATCATTTGATATAGGTAGGATTCCTAAACTAAAATAAGTATCCGACCGAATAACCGGATACCTTTTTCCCAATATCCTCATTTCTTAATGAAGCAATCATTTGAACCGGAACGGATAGTAACTCACCCCTTCTAACGGTATTTTCGTCCATGTGATGTTTCAACTTCCCCTCTCTTAAAAGAGAGGGGAAAGAGGGGTGAGTTGTTTTTTCCTTCCAATCGACTGGAATCTGTTGCAAATACCGAATATTTTTTTACGTAGTTTTGTAAATCTCACTATCTTGCTCATAATGGATAACCCATACAGATCGACATAGAACCATAAATTGTTCCCATACTAAAAAACATTACAGGTATTTACCCTGTCTCTCTCCGGGGTACGACGGTTGCCGGGCTTTAGCGGATCTCTACGGCATTTATCTCCATACGGTTTAAATTCCCGAATTTTTTATAAATTTCTTTATTTCCCTTAATCCACTTCTTATATTAATTACCATAAATCGTAAAATGAACCGGGTGAAAAAAAATAAATACCGAATCTCTCGGAAATAACTTAAGACGTTCATCACCGGACACTACAAATTAAATAAAAGGGATAATCGTTTATCCCGATCCGTCCCGAAAAGGGCTCTCATCTTTTTTAACGGTTCCCGGGAGGAAATTATGAAAGCCAAATGGATCTTTATCAGTATGATTTTGTTGCCGCTTGGACTGATTGCCGGCAATCTTCCGATTAGGGGCGAATTATATGAGATTAAATATAATCCTTCCGAAAAGGGTATATTATCCGTTTCAGGCCCCATTACCCTGGTCTATGTATTTGATTACTGGGGGACCAGGGGTACCTATTCGGGAGGGGCGGAGGCCCTGTATCAAAATGTGCTCACACCGGATTCAGGGAGAGCCCGATCAGCCGAAATGGAAAAAATAGACAATCACTGGGTAGCCACCATAAAAATTCCAAAGAAAGCGGCTCTACTTTCTTATTATTTTACGGATGGGAAAGCCATAGAAGATAATAATTTGAAGACCTATGTCAGCTATATTTACGGGCAAGACGGGAAACCGGTTCGATCGGCCAGATTCCGTAATCTGGATTTTTTAGTTATGGCCGGAAAATCGAAAGCGGAACAAGTTTCCGAACTTAAAAAAGAAATGGCTGATTACCCTGATAATTTTCAGGCCTATATTCCTTTTTGGCATATGAAATTTAATGCGGCCCGGGGTCTTTCAGAACTGCTTGCCTACCGGAGTGATTTTGAAAAACAATTTTCCGATTTAAAAAGCGAATACGCTGAATCCGATTCTTTGTTACATGCCCAGGTTTCGGTTTATTATGATATCCTTCTGGTACTTGGAAAAATGTTTATGAAAGAACGGAATACGATTAGTGATACAATGATGCCTATGATTGAACGGATACCTGAAGAAAAACGGAGTAAATGGATTCAGGATTTCTACACGCATATGAAGACGCGTAGAAAAAATCAAAAGATTATAGCCCATATAAAAGGAAAACCCGCACCGGATTTTACCTTTACCACCCTTAAACAAAAAAAGCATAAACTGTCCGATTATAAAGGGAAAATTGTTCTCCTGGATTTCTGGGGAACCTGGTGTGGGCCTTGTGTTGCTGAAATTCCGAACCTTGCAAAAACATACGCTGCCTATCATGCAAAAGGTTTTGAGATCATTAGCATAAGTTCCGATAAAAGGGTTAAAAAGAATTTTAATATTCATGAGTTTAAAAAATTTATTGAAGATAACGGAATGCGCTGGAATCAGGTAGTGGACGATGAGAATCTACCCATCCATGCTAAATATGGTGTTATGAAATGGCCGACCCTTTTCCTGATTAATAGGGAGGGAGTGACCGTCAGGGTAGATGAAGGATTGCGGGGAGAGAGTCTGATGACTACAATTTTAAGAATGCTCAAATAGTTCATTTATCTACCTAAAAACGCATGTCCCTGTCCTGCCATGTAACGGCGGGATGCAAGGGGAAAAACGGAGAAGGGGACGGATAGAATGTTTGTTTGTTCCGAAATTCGCTGTAAGTTAGGAAGTCAACGTTGAAAAAAGGCTGTTATAAAGAACCGTGCGTTGCACACGAATTCATTTGTAAGGAAGCGATTATGAAACGTATGATTTTGATAGTTTTTCTAATAGGAGTTTTAGCCCGGGTTCAATTGTTCTCCTGTACAACCGCTGTTATCAGCGGAAAATTTACCAAAGACCACCGGCCCCTGTTATGGAAACATCGCGATTCCGGGTTTTTACAAAACAAACTGATGTATTTTTCCGATGGAACATACGACTATATCGGTTTGGTAAACAGCGTGGATTCCCTTGGGAAGGAAGTCTGGGCCGGAAGCAACAGTGCCGGTTTTGCCATTATGAATGCCGCTTCCTATAATTTGAATATCGGAGATACGACCAAACTGAAAGACCGGGAAGGCGTGTTGATGAAGAAAGCTCTGCAACAGTGTGCCACTCTGCAGGATTTTGAACAGTTGTTAACAGATTGGCCCAAACCCATGGGTATAGAGGCTAACTTCGGCGTTATCGATGCCCGGGGCGGGGCTGCTTATTATGAGACGGGCAATTTCACTTTTACGAAGATAGATGCCAACGATCCTTCCGTAGCTCCCTTCGGATATATTATCCGTACCAATTATTCGGTTACCGGTAAAAACAACACGGGTTACGGTTATATTCGTTTCCGGACGGCCAGCGAACTGTTTAATCAGGCTATGGCAAAAGGGGAAATAAGCGATCGTTATATTTTGCAAAAAGTCGACCGCAGCCTTTTCCATTCGCTCACAGGAACGGATCTGCTCAAAAAAGGGGATAAGCTTTCGGATAAAGAGGATTGTTTTGTTCCGTTTCAGGATTATATACCGCGTTACAGCTCCTGTGCCACCTTTTTGGTACATGGCGTTCGGACCGGACAGGATGTACGGCAATTGACTATCTGGACGTTACTCGGTTTTCAGCTTACGAGTGTGGCCGTTCCGGTTTGGATTAGAGGAGCGCAATCCATCCCCTCATTGCTCAGGGCAAATGAGAAGGGAGTAGCCCCTCTCTGTGACCTGGCCTTAAAACTGAAAGAGCGTTGTTTCCCCGTTAAACGCGGTTCCGGGAAAAAATATCTGAATCTACCAGCGGTTTGGAATCAGGAAGGCAGCGGTATTTTGCAGCAACTTCTACCTGTGGAAAATCAAATTTTTCACCGGACGGATCAATTTCTCGGTCGTCATAAAAAAGGAAAGATAAGTCTTAAACAGCTTCAGACCTTCTATAAGAGACTGACTTCGCTAATCAGCTCCGGCTATAAAAATATACTCAGCAAGGAAGAATAGCACTGTATTAATTTTTTCAATACCGACAGACGTCGGTCCAAAGATGTATCTTTCTTTCGAGCGTCGAAAGTAATGGGTTGGTCGTGTTTTTTCATTCGTCTGCGAATGTATTTGCAGGCAAGGGAAGAGAAAACGGTTTATCGGAATAGGAACAGCCGGAGGAAAGTCTCGTGTATTGCCTGCCCGCCCCATGGCGGGCCCAACTCATTTGAAAATCCGCTACCAAGGGCGAAAAAGGCACCCGACCGTTTTCATCCGGTTATTTTTCTTTACCGCTGCCGGTCCATTCATCGATCTTAGCGAAAAGATCGCTAATTTTGATAGGTTTGGACAGATAATCGTTCATGCCGGCTTCCAGGCAGGCTTCCCGGTCCTTTTCCAGAGCACTGGCCGTCATGGCCAGAATGGGAATATCTTTTTTTATGGCCTTGTCTTGCCGGATTCGGCGGGTAGCTTCCAGCCCATCCATTTCCGGCATCTGCACATCCATCAAAACCAAATCATAGGAATTGTCCTGAATGGCTTCAACAGCCTGTCGGCCGTTTTCCACCAAATCTACTTTATAACCCCGTTTTTCGAGAATTTTAAGGGCCACCTTTTGATTGATCACATTATCCTCTGCCAGAAGAATGTACAAGGACTTAGCCTTTATGCGGACTTTGCTTTCTTTTTTTTCCGCAGATTCGGAAGGCGGTGTGGCCTGCATCACCTGTAAAATCGTTTGTAATAGTTGAGACTGTTTCACCGGTTTGGTTAAATAACCCCGGCATCCCAGCTCCTTCAAACGGGCCGCGTCTTCTCGTTGCCCCATGGATGTCAAAACAATTATTTTGCTGCTTTTCAGGTCCTTATCGGCTAAAATTTTTCTGGCAACAGTTTCGCCGTCCATTTCCGGCATTTGCATATCCAGCAGAACTAAGGGGATGTCTTTCTTATTCTTAACCGCATCTCTCAAGATAGCCAACCCTTCTTTTCCGCTTGCGGCGGAGATCGGCTTCATCTTCCGGTTGCTCAATATTCGTTCCAGGATCATACGGTTCGTTTTATGATCATCCACGATCAACACCGGCAGATCATAAAGGGATTCATATCGCGGAAGCGGTTCTTTGCCCTGCGAATGCCCCTTGGTGAAATGAACGTTGAAGTAAAACTTACTGCCCCGGCCCAATTCGCTTTCCACGCCGATCTGTCCGCCCATCAGTTCCGTAAGCAGTTTGGATATAGACAGTCCGAGCCCGGTACCTCCGTAATGGCGGGTTGTCGTGCTATCGGCCTGAGTAAATTTTTCGAATATAGCCTGAAGCTTCTCTTCGGCAATCCCGATTCCGCTATCCCTTACGGAAAAATAGATATCCATATCTTCGGGATCGGAGTTCAACGGTTTCACTTCGACAATGACTTCACCTTCCCGGGTGAACTTAATGGCGTTACCGATTAAATTGATCAGGATCTGCCGTAATCGTCCGGGATCACCATGGACGAAGACCGGTGTTTTGGGATCGATCCACAAAGCCAGTTCAATACCTTGCTCCCCCGCCCGGTGAGCCAGAGTTACCACGGTAGTTTCCAATGTGCTATGTAAATTGAAGTCTTCATAAACCAGATCGAGCATACCCGCTTCAATCTTGGAAAAATCCAGAATATCATTGATAAGATGTAACAGGGCATAGGCGCTCTCGCGCACGGTATTCAAATAGTACCTTTGCTCTTCGTTGAGATTTGTTTCCAGAGCCAGCTCGGTCATGCCCACGATGGCATTCATCGGGGTGCGGATTTCGTGACTCATATTGGCCAGGAAATCACTCTTTGCCGCATTGGCCCGCTCGGCCTCTTTGCGGCTTTCGCGTTCGCTTTCATTCAACCTGGCATTTTCCAGAGCAATAGCCACCTGATGGCCCACCATGGACAGAATACGTAATTCCTCAACCCGGAACTGATTCAACCCCTTCTTTAACAGCACGCATACACCGATCGGTTCGGCGTTGACAATCAGCGGAGTACCGATCATCGATTCGTCCACCGGTGTTTCATCGGGAAGATAGTATACATCCGGATGATTTTTAACATCATTGATCAATACCGGTGTACCCTTGCGAAAAATCATGCCGATGATGCCCCTTTCCACCGTAATTTTTTCATTGGAAACCAGCTCCGTTTGTTGAAATACATCGGAGGAAAAGATCGGTGCCAGCACCTTCTCTTCCGCTTCATAGATGTAGATCTGGTAGGCGTCAAAACTTAAGATATTCCTGAAACCTTCGGTGACAGCCTGACCGACCCGTTCGATTTCGCGGTGAAGATTGATATTTTTAGTAATCTCATAAATGATTTCAAAATATTGCCGCCATTTTTTTTGATCAACCAGGGATTGTTGCAATTCGAATTCCCTATCCTTCAGGGGAGTCAGGTTATGCCAACTGCCGGCAATAAGCATTTGACCTGAAGGTTGATGCTGAAAAAGACGGGCACTTACAGAAACGGCAATCGGGAAACCCTCCTTGTGCCGTAATCGCAATTCATAGTCGTCGGTTTGATTTTGTTCCCGGATATGGCTCAGGAAATCATCCAGATCCGGTGGAAACCAGATGAGCTGCGATAAAGATTGCCCAATCATTTCCCGGGCGGAAAAGCCGAGCAGGGAATGGATAGCAGAGTTAATATACACTATTTCCCCGTTCGGGTCGGCGATAAATACGACATCGACGATTGCTTCTAAAATAATGTTGGGATCAATGGATACGGATTCGGGCATGGACCAATCTCTTATATTAAATTTATTGGCACTCATAATCGGATAAAATTGAACAATCTTAAAGTAAACCGTAATTTTAGCGGTGTACCATAATAAACGAAAAGAGAGTGATGCCATGTTTCAAATAGGTTGCCATGTTTCCATAGCCGATCATATCGCCAAATCCTTTGAACGGGCCCGTTCGGTTGGAGCGGAAGTCTTTCAGATATTTACCCAAAATCAACGCCAGTGGAAGGCGGTGCGTTATTCTTCCGAACAAAGCGATGAATTTCGATCCGTGCGGCAAGCGTTGGGATTTATAGATAAACCTTTGGTGTCCCATGCTTCTTATCTGATCAATCTCTGCGCCTGGGAAGATGAGAAACTGCAACGTTCCAGAACCGCTTTTATCCAGGAACTGAAACGCTGTGACCAATTGGGCCTCAATTATCTGGTCATCCATCCCGGTTCCTACGGAGAAAACGATGAAACGTGGGGTATGGAAACCATTGCCGATTCTTTGAATCATTGTCTGGATGAATATGTACCGCGGGTAAAGATATTGCTGGAAACTACTGCCGGGCAGGGAACGAATCTGGGTTATAAACTGGATCAACTGCGGTATATACTGACCCTGGTAACTCATCCGCAACATTTCGGAATCTGTGTGGATACCTGTCATGTCTTTGCCGCCGGTTATGATCTGGCCTCTACGCAAGGTTGGCGGGATTTTTTAGCGCAAGCCGACGATTTCTTCGGCCTGGACCATATACCTGTCTGGCATCTGAACGATTCTCTGCATCCCCTCGGTAGTCGTAAGGATCGACATGCCCCGATTGGTGAAGGCTACCTGGGAGCGGATACTTTTAAAAGAATCGTAAGAGAAGCGAGATTACAGGAAGCGGCAGGTATATTGGAGATTCCGGGCGGAATGGAAAAATTTGCCGAGAATATCGCAGCGCTTAAAAAATGGCGGATTGGTGATTGACTAAAAGAAGTATTATTGATTAAATTCCAGATGGCGTTTCATGTTTTCCAGACGTTGTTTAAGAGCGCTGTCCGAGCGCAGGGCCCGTTCCACGGTTTCGATGGCATGAATGACCGTGGAATGGTCACGACCGCCAAAATGCAGACCGATGGTAATCAAGGAATGATGGGTCAGTTTTTTAGACAAATACATGGCGATCTGTCGGCCGCGCACAATTTCTTTTTTACGGGTTTTGGCGCGTAACTGATCGACCGGTATATCAAAGTTCTGGGCCGTATATTCCATAATGCGTTCGATGGTGAGGGTCTTCTGATCGGGCCGGGCGATTTCAGATACGATCTGGCGGGCCAGATCCAGAGTCGGTTCGGCGGAGGTGAAGGTTACCTGAGCCATGATCTTGGTTAAAGCTCCTTCCAGTTCACGTACATTATCCATCAGATTCACGGCCAGGTATTCCAAAACATCACCCGGAATCGCCAGATCGCTTTCTTCGCATTTATTGCGCAGGATGGCCAGTCTTGTTTCGAAGTCCGGCGGTTGAATATCCACGACGAGTCCCCATTTAAAGCGGGAAACCAACCGTTCTTCAAGGGCAACCAGTTCGTTAATAGGCCTGTCTGAAGTGAGAATGATCTGCTTGCCGTTCTGGTGCAAATCGTTAAATGTATGAAAGAACTCTTCCTGGGTTTTCCCCTTATTGGAAAAGAAATGAATGTCATCCAGGAGCAAAATATCGCAGGAACGATAAAAGGCGGAGAATTCGGCTACCTTGTTTTGCTGAATGGAATTAATGAAATGCGAAGTAAAGGTTTCGCTGGAAGAATAGTAAACCCGTGTTCCCGGAAATTTATGCATGGCATGATTACCGATGGCCTGAATCAGATGAGTTTTCCCCAAACCCGTACCGCCGTAGATGATCAGTGGATTGTAATTGGTGCGTCCCGGAGAATCGGCTACCGCCCGTCCGGCGGCATAGGCAAAATTATTGCTGTCGCCTACAATAAAATTTTCGAATGTATAATGTTCATTAATGCGCGTAAAATACGGGGAACGGGTCTCCGTTGATGTCGATTCCTCTTTGCTTCCGGAATCCGAGACCCAGTCTTTGGCCTGATAGGCGGATCCGGGTCGGCGTTCGTTTTGAATAATATAGCGGACTTTTTTCGGCTCGCCGATTACCTGGGTAATGGCATTTTGCAGTAAACGGGCATAATGATTGTCGATCCATTCGCAGAAGAAATGGTTGGGTACTTCCAACTCGATAGAGTCGTTATGAATGGCCAGCGCTTTGGTGGGTGAAAACCAGGTATTGTAGCTTCGAATGTTAATATGTTCTTTGATGATATCCTGAATATTCTGCCAGACAGATTCCGGTTCAGATAGCTTCTCGGCAAGACTTGAAGACATGTTTTTTCAGACCCTTAAAATTTGAATTATCCACATAAAAAGTATTCTAAGTTCAGGACAATTATAAATTTATGATGAAAGTATCCATCCCTCTTTAGTAATCAAGTATCGGGTTAATATCAATAAAATTAACGGGTTACCATTAAATTGCTTTTCACGGTATTAATGAATTGAGTTTTCAGGTTTTTGTACAATGTGAATATTTGGCAGTTATCCACAACTTATCCACAGCCGTGCTTAACTGTCTGTATTAGTTTAATATTCTATCTTTTAAAATCAAGCGAACTGAGAAGATTTTTTTAAGAAATATTCATTTTTATCAATTTTTTTTTGTTTCGGCCACACTTCGTTGTTGTTTCACGTTAAACAACCGTTTCAGAAAAATAATCCCGAATTGCCAAAGATATTTTGCAAAGAAGGTGATTGCCGAATTGGGGATAACCGGTTGCTCACAAGTTTTATAGATGAGATAAATCAGGGGCGTACCTCGATCATCCGTCACCCATTTCCTTGACATAAATCAAGTGAGTGCCTATTTTAAATTTTACAATGAATAATGCAGGAGTAAACCATGAAAGCGGAATTCATTAAAACCGAACAGGCTCCCCAACCTATAGGACCCTACTCACAGGCCGTACGTGCCGGGTCTTTCATTTTTACCTCCGGTCAGATCGCTATTCAGCCCGCAACCAATCAAATGGTTGAAGGCGGAGTCGTAGAGCAGGCCCGGCAGGTTTTTGAAAATTTAAAGGCGGTTTTGGAAGCCGCCCAAAGCAGCCTGGATAATGTGGTGAAAACAACCATTTACCTGCAAAATCTGGCCGATTTTTCTGCTGTGAATGAAATTTACGCTGAATATTTCGGAAAAGCCCTACCGGCACGCTCTACGGTCGAAGTCAGTAAACTGCCTAAAAATGTTCTGATTGAAGTGGATTGCATCGCCATGGCTTAGGAGTATACAAAAATTGCCTAAATATTTTTTCGTTGTAAATCCTGTTTCCGGACGGGGTAGAGGTCAGGCGGTCGGCAAAGAGGTAGAGTCTCTGATCCGGCACGAAAAGCTGCAGTGTGAGGTGGTTTATACCGAACGTCCCTGGCATGCGGCCGAGCTGGCGCAGGATGCTGCCAAACACTACGATATTATTGTTTGCGTGGGCGGGGACGGTACGTTAAACGAAGTTGTAAACGGGATTTACGGCACTCACAAACCTCTGGGAATAATTCCGGTCGGAACAGGTAATGATTTTGTACGGGCGGTTCATATACCCTTTCAGACCGGCAAAGCGTTCAGACTGCTCATGCAGAATCATAGACGGACGATTGATCTCGGTAAGGCCAATGAACGTTATTTTCATAATGGAGTGGGCATTGGTTTTGATGCACACGTGGTGAACACCAGCAATCGCGTGAGGCATTTGAAGGGGAATGCCGTTTATCTGTATTCGGTGCTGAAAACACTTTTATCGTATCGGCCCCATTTGATTAAGGTTGCCATTGACGGCAAACAAACCATCCGGGATTTTTTTATGGTTACCGTGGGCAACGGGACTTCTTTAGGGGGAGGTTTTTATTTGACTCCGGATGCTAAAATGGATGATGGTACATTCGACTTGTGTCTGATCCAGAATATGCCCGTTAAAGATATTCTTATTAATCTGATCAAGGTATACCGTGGACGGCATAAGGAGGATCCCAGAGTGGATATACAAAGAGCCAGGGTAATCCAATTTTCTTCGGAACAGGGCTTTGCTGTCCATGCCGACGGGGAACTGCTTACTATGAATTCCAAATCATTAAAAATAGAGATCGTTCCGGCGGCACTTGAAATAATTGCCTGAATCGGAATCAGTATAAACAGGAAAAATTTTGTCCCGACTAACTTCCACATATCGAACCCTGTCTGTTTTCATTATTCTTTGGATGTCGAGTGCTCTTCAGGCTCAAACCGGTTCACAAGCTGTAGATTCCACCGGGCCGCCAACGAAGAGCGGGGCAATCGTTCGTTCCCTGATTTTACCGGGCTGGGGACAGATCTATCAGGAGCGGTTGACACAGGGGGCGCTGCTCTATGCAACGTCTGCTACTTTTTACTATCGAACTGTTTTCCATTACTGGTACTATAAGAAGAACGGTTCCGAATACCATTATCAATTATTCAAAACCAATCTCAGTGTGGCCGGTTTTCTCTATCTTATTAATCTTCTGGATGTGAGCGACGCGGCAATTCACGAGAAACCCCGGGGTTGGCAGGGCGGATTATTGAATAATCGCCCCTTAAAATCCCCCTGGGGAGCCGTATTACGTTCGGCCATTTTACCGGGCTGGGGACAGGTCTATGATAGAGCCTACTGGAAAGCTGCCGGTTATCTGGCGGTCGACGGCTATCTGTTTTACAGAGCGCATCAGGCCGACCGTAAGTATCGTGATACGGGGCAAACCCGTTTCAGGGAAGAGTATTCGAAATTCAGCTGGTATTTTGGCGCTGCCTATCTGCTAACTTTAGCCGATGCTTATGCCGGAGCTTATTTATTTAAATTCGATCAGGCCATGCGTTTAACCGTGCATCCTGATTGGGGCAAATCATATCTGGGTATTCGGGCCTATGTCGTCTTTTAAATTAATCATAATTATGGTACTTCTGGGATTGATTACATCAAAACTTGCCGCCCAAAGTCGATTCGGCGCTACATTAGCGGGTTCTGTAAATGAAAAAGACTCAACACATGTAAAAATGGCTCGGGATGATTGGTTCGGCACGGATAAAGGGCTGCATCTGCTGGGTAGTATGATGCTCACGGTTGCGGCAAGCAAGACCCTGCAACGAAATGATTTCACTTTTAAAAAGTCCAGGATATTTGCCGGAGGCTTCACACTAACGGTAGGTATCGGTAAAGAAACGTATGATGCCACGCAAAAGGGAAACCATTTTTCGTTAAAGGATTTGCTGGCAGACGGAGCCGGTATTCTGATCGCCAATCTTATTTTATCGATCCGGTAGCTTCTGTACGAGTTTACTCCGCTGCAATAGCAGGTACAGCACATGTTCATTGTTTTCAATCGGGATGTTTATTAAAATGAGTCGGGTACAGTGAGGTTATATGGAGCAAAAGTATTTCACATATTCGGGTGTGATCCATATTCATTCCACCTACAGTGACGGTTCCAAGTCGATTCCTGAAATCGCAGCCATTGCCAATGAACTGGATATCGATTATATGCTGATGACCGATCATAATACATTGCAGCCCAGGCTGGACGGGCTGGAAGGATGGTATGGCAGGGTTCTGGTGGGAATCGGATCGGAACTGAATGACCGGGAAGATAAGAATCACTATCTTGCTTTTAATATCAGTCGGCCCATCGATGTAACCGTTTCGGCTGAGGATTATGTTTGTGCCGTGCGCAAGCAGGGTGGAATCGGCTTTATGGCTCATCCTTTTGAACAACGTTCCGTAATGCCGGAATATCCTCCCTATCCCTGGACCCTCTGGGATAACGAATGCTTCGATGGCATGGAGCTGTGGAATCATATGTCGGAATGGATGGAAGGATTAACCCATAAGAATAAATACTTACGAGCTCTGCATCCCAGAAGGTCCATCCTCTCGC
Source organism: Calditrichia bacterium (assembly GCA_026983775.1). Lineage (GTDB taxonomy): Bacteria > Calditrichota > Calditrichia > Calditrichales > Calditrichaceae > JALSTK01. The sequence goes on along the minus strand of JALSTK010000094.1, from coordinate 31,977 downwards.
CGAAATTACAGACCCTGGAACGGTGGGATGAATTGAACCAGGTGCGCAAAGTAGTCGGCGTGGGTGGGGTCGATGCCCACGGCCATATTTATCGTTTATTCGGTTTTATACCCATTCGAATTTTTCGCTATAAAATTTCTTTCCGTACCATTCGCACTTATGTTTTAACAAAAAATCCATTGAATCGGGAAGAGGATGCTTCGGTCAACCTCAGCCGGGTTTACGAAGCCTTGAAAGCAGGACGCTGTTTCGTTGCCCATCGTCTGATGGGAGCCGCCAATTCATTTCAATTCTGGGTCGAAAAAAAGGATGGTCAGGCGACTATGGGAGATTCCATTCCTTTTTGTACCGGGATGCGTTTAAAGGTTCGGATTTCCGAAAAGGCCATGATTATCCTGATTCAAGACGGCCGGGAGATCAATCGAACCGATGGTGACAGCGCCGATTTTCCGGTAGTAAAGCCGGGAATAACGCGGGTGGAAGTGTACAAAGAAAACCGTCTCTGGATTTTATCGAATCATATCCGGATAATACGAGACTAATACCATGGGGAAGAATCGCTTGCTGGCCGGTTTCGACTATATTTTTGTTCTGCGTCCCATGCTCTTTTTCCCGGGCTGGTCTACTCTGATGGCCGGATTTTATATAACCTCCAAACAGCGTCTTATTTTGCCCCATGATCCGTTGAATTTAAAGGCATCGGTTTATCTGTTGGAGCTGTTCGCTGTTTTCGCTTTAGCCATGGGCGCAAGTTTTCTGCTCAATCAGATAGCCGATGTGGACAGCGATTTAAAAAATAAAAAGTTGTTCATTGTCTCCGAAGGATATCTGTCAAAATTCCAGGTGGGAATAGAGACCCTTGTGCTCCTGGTTCTATCCGTAGCGGGAGGCTTTCTACTCTCTTTTCAGGTCGGTTTACTCGTCAGCGTATTTATTTTACTGACCGGTTATATGTATAATTACCGGCCGTTCATCATGAAAGATCATCCCTTGCCCAGCCTGATTGCCAACGGTTTGATGGGCTGGTTGGCTTTTGCCATCGGTTGGGTAGCCGTGCAGGATGCCTCCTGGGCACTGGTCTACGACGCCTTCCCATATTTTTTTCTCAATACGGCTCTCTATTTTTACACAACCTTGCCGGATGCGGATGGTGATCGACGAAGTCATAAGAATACCTTTGCGGTCATCTTAGGGATAGAGAAACTTTTAATACTGGCTTTTATGTTTTATATGGCGAGTGTTATTTCCGCCATAGTTTTAAAAGATTGGACAGCCCTGCTTATCCTTACCCTGGCCGCTCCTTTTATCTCGGCAACTCTGTGGAAGCGCACCATACAGAGCGCGGTACGGGCTACAAAATTTACCATTCTCTTTTTTGCCCTGATTATGTGTTTGAAGTGGCCCTTATATTTTATTTTAATGGTTATAGGCTTTTACTCCACCCGCCGCTATTTTAAACTTCGATTTAATTTTGATTACCCTAATTTTAGGGGCAATTAGTTGAACCTATTCCCTTTGTGTCGTATTTTGGAACAGGATAATGAAAGGAGTAAAAAATAAATGGCCTTCGGTAAAACAAAATTCGGATTACAAAAAACAAGGGAAGGGGTCTTTTCCAAAATTACACGTCTGGTTTCCGGCAGAAAAAAAGTTGATGAAAATTTGTTGGATGAACTGGAAGAAATTTTTATTTCCGGTGATGTGGGTGTGGATACGACTTTATATTTACTGGACAAGATCAGAATTCGGATCCGCAAAGAAAAATTTAACAATTCCGAAGAACTAAACGCCATCATCAAAGATGAAGTGAGTCGTTTGATGATCGCGCCCCGGGAGAAAGAGGTAGAAGCAAAGCCTTATGTTATTCTGGTTGTGGGTGTGAATGGTACCGGTAAGACAACCTCCATTGCAAAATTAGCCTATCATTATAAGAATCAGGGCAAACAGGTTCTTCTGGCCGCTGCCGATACCTTCCGGGCTGCGGCTATCGAACAATTGTCCATTTGGGGAGAGCGGATCGGTTGTCCTGTCATAAAGCATCAACCTCTATCCGACCCCGGCGCGGTTGTTTTCGATGCGTTGACAGCCGCCAGGGCGCGGCAAGCAGACTATCTGATCATCGATACGGCCGGCCGCCTTCATACCAAAGTAAATTTAATGACCGAATTAAACAAGATTCGTAAGGTTATTGAAAGTCGGATGGAGGGTGCCCCGCACGAGGTCGTTTTAGTGCTCGATGCCGGAAACGGACAAAATGCCATCAGTCAGGCCAAAGAATTTGTTAAAGCGGCAGAGGTAGATTCCATATTCCTGACCAAACTGGACGGCACGGCACGCGGTGGTGTGGTGCTTTCCGTGAAGCGGGAATTGGGAATTCCCGTCAAATATATCGGGTTAGGTGAGCAAAAAGAAGACATGGAACTATTCGATCCCAAAGAATTTGTGGAGGGGCTATTCCCGGAACCATGAAAAAAATACACGTAACCACCCTGGGTTGTTCCAAAAATGTAGTCGATTCCGAAGTATTGATGGGACAACTGGCGTATAACCGTTTTGAATTGATCGAACGACCACAGGAAGCGGATGTTCTGATTATAAATACCTGCGGTTTTATCCAGGATGCCAAAGAAGAATCTTTACAAGCCATTTTCGAAGCTTTGAAACTGAAAGAAGAAGACCCGGCTAAAAAGGTATTCGTAGCCGGATGTTTAAGCCAGCGTTACCGCCAGGATATCGAAAAGGAAATCCCCGAAGTCGATGCCATTTTCGGCACGGAAGATTACGCTTCGATTCTAAATAGCCTGGGCAAGAAACATGCTGCCCTGGATAACCTGTATAGGTTGCGGAAGGTCTCCACACCACGGCACTATGCCTATTTAAAAATATCCGAGGGTTGTAATCATAATTGCGCTTTTTGTGCAATTCCGGCCATTCGCGGAAAACACCGCAGCCGAAGCATGGAAAGCCTGATTGATGAAGCGCAAAAACTGGCCGAAAACGGGGCCAAAGAACTCATTCTCATCTCCCAGGATACATCCTATTATGGTCGCGATATTTACGGCCGCTCCGCAATAACGGAATTAACCCGCCGGTTGGCGGACATTCCCGGCTTAAGGTGGATTCGCTTACTTTATTGGTACCCGACCAATTTCCCCCTGGATATCCTCGACTTAATGAAAAACCATCCTAAGGTCTTACCCTATATCGACATACCGATTCAACATATCAGCGATGCCATGCTGCACCGTATGCGTCGGGGTGACACCAGAAAATCATTATTGGATTTATTAAGGCGTTTTCGGGAAGAAATTCCGGAAGTTGCCTTGCGCACCACCTTGATTTTAGGCCATCCCGGGGAGACAGAAGAGGACTTTCAGGAACTTTATGATTTCGTCAAGGATATAAAGTTTGACAGGCTGGGAACCTTTGTGTATTCCGATGAGGAAAATACGGCTGCTTATGCACTTCCGGGTAAGGTTGAACCCCGTGTGGCTCTGGAACGGCAGGAAAAGATCATGGAATTACAGCAAAATATTTCAATTACTAAAAATAAACAGTTCATTAATCGCAAAATAGAGGTTATAATCGATGAATTCCAGGCCGATTCCGGTACCTGCATCGGAAGAACATACAGAGATGCCCCTGAGATTGATAACGAAGTCATCATTTCTGATCTTGGAAATGGCAAAAGGATAGCCAACGGTTCCTTGCTGGAAGTAAAGATCGAAGAGGCCAGTGAGTATGAACTGTACGGTAAAATTGTATAAGAATAAAAGGTGCCTATATGAAAAAAGTTAACGTATTAGGGGTCTGTGTAATCGTAGGCATAGGGATCCTTCTTCAATCGGCGCATGCCCAATACAGGGAATATGCCAAAGAGAGCGGTATCGGTATTCCGTTTTTTAAATTGGCACTTAATCAGCGTTTTGACGAGCATTCAAAGCAGGTCCATTTCTATACAAGGGCCCAGTTTCTGTATGACGATCTGATGTTCGTTCGTAGCGATACCAGCGGTTATGATGCGGATCTCGAATTTATCATCGCAATCTATGATAAAAATAATCGGGTTGTCCGCAGTAAGACGGTTCATAAAAAAATACATGTGCCCAATTTCGATCTTACCAACAGCAGGAAAGAAAAGTTAATTATTAAAAATGATTTTTTTCTGAATCCGGGAAAATACAAAATACTCGGAAGATCGAATGACCTGATTTCAAATAAGAGTGCTCAACGTAAAGTAAGTATTAAAATCGATGATTTTATCCATAAAAAGATTGCCATGAGTAAAATTATTTTTGCTCATGACCTGCAGAGGGACAGTAGCGGTCATGTCCTTAGCTTCACGCCTACGTTCGGTAATAATTTTAATGTCCGTTCCGGCCATTTTTTTGTTTTATTCGATGTGTTTACTCAAGATACACTGCAACCGTTGCAGGTGCACTATTCAATGAGTTCTAAATCCAAGAAATCTGACCTGGATACGACGATCACCCGCACCGCCCCGGCCAGGTATAATACTTTTGTCCTCGATATCCGCAAGGAGCGATTTAACAGAAGCGAATATACCCTGGAGGTCACGGTTAGTTCGGGTAAAAACAAGATAAAGCAACTTCAGAATTTTTCATTTTATTGGACGGATGTTCCCAATACGATTGCGGATATCGACCTGGCCCTGAAAGAAATGACCTACATTTTGAGCTCCGACTCACTGAAAAAATATTTAAAAGCACCTCTCAAAGAGAAGCAGGCCTTTTTCAAACGTTTTTGGAAAGAACGGGATCCTGATCCGGCCACAGCCCGGAATGAGTTGAAAAATGAATATTTTAAAAGAGTAAATTATGCCAACCGGGAATTCAAGGTCATGGGGCAACAAGGTTGGCAAACCGACCGGGGACGCATTCTCATAAAATTCGGATTTCCGGATGATGTGGAACGTCACCCTTTTGAAATGGGGACAAAGCCCTATGTCATTTGGCGTTACTATAATCTCAGGAAAACGTTTTTATTCATCGATGTGACCGGCTTTGGGGATTATCGGTTGCATCCCGATTTTTTGGAAGTGGAATATCAATAGTTAAAAAAAGCTGACCTGAAATGGTCAGCTTAAGATAGGACAGGCTTTTGAATTTTATTGGCCTGAATACAACTGGTGCAGACGCGCATCCGTTTGACTCCGTGTTCGGTCTGGACACGAATTCTCTGTAAGTTGGGCATGAATCGTCTTTTAGTTTTATTATGAGCATGACTTACATTATTTCCAACCATCGGTCGTTTTCCGCAGATTTCACATACCATTGCCATGATAACTACTCCTTACTATCCTCAATCATTTTAAAGAAACGCTAATTTAAAGAGATAATACAGTGAATGCAATAGTAAGTATCCCGGAACAACAAAAAAACAAATAAGCGGCAGCCATCCGTTAAAGTCGGATATCCTAAATATTTATTGCACTGTGGATAGAAATGACATAAATTCCCAAGGTTTAGGTTTAACCGCTCACTGTACTTACTGTACTTTTTAATCATCAATATTGAGCGGCACGATTTTTATTTGCCTGCAATTAATAGGGAGGTATAATGGATTTAAAAGAAATTAAACAACTAATGAAAATGCTTGAACAATCAGATATTAGTGAGATAGAAATAGAAGAAGAGGGTAAAAAGCTAAGGATAACCAAGAATTTTCCTTCCGGAAACGGTGAGGTCCATTTTGTGTCCGCACCGGTGCCGGCCGCTGCCCAACCCATGCCTCAGCAGATGGTTGCCGAAGCTCCACTTTCGGTACAGTCCGAGGTGCCGACGGAGGCCCCGGTTCCCGCGGTGAAACAGGATAATTTAGTCGAAGTCCGCTCCCCCATGGTAGGGACCTTTTACCGGGCTCCCTCTCCGGACGCCGATCCTTATGTGGAAGTCGGACAAAATGTAGCTGTCGGGCAGACCCTTTGCATTGTCGAAGCCATGAAGTTGATGAATGAAATCGAATCCGAAGTATCCGGTAAAATAGCCGAAATTCTGGTGGAGAATGCCCAACCGGTCGAATACAATCAGGTGCTATTTTTAATTGAAAAAAGTTAACGGAGCATCCTTTTTAATAATCTAGTGCTTAATATTTCAAACTGGGTTTGAGATCGTTTTAGAGCAGATCTCTTGGAACAGGAAACAGAGGCTGAACATACATGTTTAAAAAAATATTAATTGCCAATCGCGGTGAAATTGCCCTTCGTATTATCCGGGCCTGCAAAGAGTTGGGCATATCCACAGTGGCGGTTCATTCTGAGGCAGACGCGGAATCTCTCCATGTTCGTTTCGCGGATGAAGCCATCTGCATAGGACCGGCGGCGGGTTCGGAAAGTTATCTGAATCCCATTCGTATCATTGCCGCAGCAGAAATTTCCGGCGCGGAAGCCATTCATCCCGGCTATGGATTTTTAGCTGAAAATGCGGATTTTTCCGATATGTGTGCTTCCAGCGGCATTAAATTTATCGGCCCGAATGCCCATATGATTCGCAGCATGGGTAATAAAGCCCAGGCCAAGGATCTGATGAAGAAGGCCGGGGTGCCGGTGGTTCCCGGTAGTGAAGGTGTTCTGGATACACTCGATGAAGGGAAAGCCCTGGTAGAAGAGATCGGTTTTCCGGTGATGCTTAAGGCCGTTTCGGGCGGTGGGGGACGCGGGATGCGCATTGTGAATACCATGGATGAATTCGAGATTAATTTCCAGATGGCTCAGGCCGAGGCTCAGGGCGCCTTTGGTGATGCCTCCTTGTATTTGGAAAAGTATATTTCCAATCCGCGTCATGTGGAAATTCAAATTATAGCGGACCAACACGGGAATACCGTCTATTTGGGTGAAAGAGAATGCAGTATTCAGCGCCGGCATCAAAAATTACTGGAAGAAGCCCCATCGGTTGTGGTAAGTAAAGATTTGCGCAGGAAAATGGGTGAAATCGCCGTAAAAGGTGCTCAGGAAGTGGGTTACGAAGGAGCCGGGACGATTGAATTTTTGCTCGATGATCAGGGAAATTTCTATTTCATGGAGATGAATACAAGAATTCAGGTCGAACATCCCGTAACCGAGATGGCCTATAATCGTGATCTGTTGAAAGACCAGATTCGGGTAGCTTTCGGTGAGAAGTTGGATTACAGCCAAAAAGATGTTCATCTGTTAGGCCATGCCATCGAATGTCGTATCAATGCCGAAGACTGGCAACGCAATTTTATGCCCAATCCGGGCGAAATCGTCAGCTTTCATATTCCCGGTGGGCCCGGTATTCGCGTGGATACCCATGCCTATCAACGCTATCATATCCCTCCCTTTTACGATTCACTGGTTGCAAAACTCATTGCATTCGGTAAGGATCGCGAAGAGGCGCTGAGTCGTTTGAATCGGGCTCTGGACGAATTTATCATTGAAGGCATTAAAACAACCATTCCCTTCCATAAACTGCTCATCAATCGCCCCGAATTTATCGAAGGGAAATTTGATACAGGATTTTTGGATCGAATCAATCTGTCGGAATAATTCTATTTTTTATGCGGAGGTTTAGATATGAATGTACCTGCTGATTTAAAGTATACCAGTGACCATGAATGGGCCCGTTTAGACGGAGATACGGTAGTTGTAGGTATAACCGACTACGCTCAGGGTGAATTAGGGGATGTGGTCTTTGTGGAATTACCTGAAGAGGGCACGGAAGTATCTCAGGGGGATAGCTTCGGTACGATTGAAGCCGTGAAGGCCGTGGCCGATCTGTTCAGTCCCATAGGCGGTGAAATAATCGAATTAAATCCCATCCTTGAAGATGCTCCCGAAACCGTTAATAAAGATCCTTATGGAGAAGGGTGGATGGTTCGCATCAAACCTTCGGACCTGTCCCAATTAGACGGTTTAATGGACGCAGAAGCTTACAAAAAACATATTTCCTGATTGACCGGAAAATCCAGGCGTTTTTTTACGGAAGGCACAAGAGCGTGCCTTCCGCATCTTTATTCTTCGACTAAAAACCTTTGTTAATGATCATTTTATATATTAAATTGTCTGCTGATTTAGACAGTATCGTATAATCTGAATAAACTTCAAATATTGAAAAGGTTTACTTATGCCTTATCTCTCTAATGCCTCAACCGATATCCGGGAAATGTTGAAGACCATTGGTGTCGACTCTTTCGAAGACTTAATTAGCAATATACCCCAAACGGTCCGGCTTAAAGGAGAAATTCCTATTCCGCAAGCAATATCCGAATTGGAAGTCCGGCGAATGATGCAGGAATTGGCAGGAAAAAATCAGACAGGTATTTCTTTTTTAGGTGGCGGAGTCTATGATCATTACATCCCCGCGGTAGTCAATGAACTGGCCGCCAGACCGGAATTCTATACTTCCTATACTCCGTATCAACCGGAAGTCAGCCAGGGTAATTTACAGATCATGTATGAGTTTCAATCCATGATTTGCGAACTTACCGCTATGGATGTTACCAATGCTTCCATGTATGAAGCCGGTTCCGCTCTGGCCGAAGCAGTCTTGCTGGCCCTGCATCATACCCGCAAAAGGAAGGTTTTGCTCCCGGCCACCCTCAACCCGAATTACCGGAAGGTTGTGGAAACCTATCTGGCCAATATGGAGGTCGAGATCGAAGAGATTCCTGCACAGAATCTGACGCTCAATTTATCCGCTATAAAGAAGCAGTGGACGGATGAGGTTGCTGCTGTTGTTATTCAGCATCCGAATTATTACGGTTTCTTCGAAAATATGGCTGAAATTTCAGCCGAAAAGCAAGATAAGAGTACACTCTTGATTCAGGTTTATGACCCTATTTCGCTGGGGATTTTACAACCTCCTGCAGCATGGGGGGCGGATATTGCCATTGCCGAGGGTCAGTCTCTGGGGAATGCCCAGAATTATGGTGGGCCGTATCTCGGCTTATTTTCGAGCAGTCAGAAACTGGTTCGTAAGATCCCGGGACGTCTGTCCGGTATTACCCACGATGGTAACGGTAAGCGAGGATTTGTACTCACTCTCCAGACCCGGGAGCAGCATATTCGTCGGGAAAAAGCCACCTCCAATATTTGCACCAATTCCGGTCTGGTCGCTGCCCGTGCTGCTTTTTATCTCGCAACCGTAGGCAAAGAAGGAATTAAAGAAATTGCCAATCTGTGTTTGCAGAAGGCCCATTATCTCGCCGCTGAACTGATACAAATTCCGGGCGTGGAGATGGCCGGTCCGGCGCCGTTCTTTAAAGAATTTACCATTCGCTTGCCCGTTGAGGCCAGGAAAGTTATTTCAGAAGGACTACATCATAAATTATTTGCTGGAATTAATCTGGAACAATCGGGATTAAAAAATCATCTCCTGATTGCAGTAACCGAAAAACGTAGTCGTGCCGATCTGGATCTGTTTATTTCATTTATGAAAGAGGTGCTATCGTGAGGATGCAGTTATGCCGAAAATATTAGTGGCGGATGATAATCAGGAAATGCTGGTTACCCTATCCCGTATTTTCTCCTTTCATCAATTCGAAGTGGAAACGGCACATAATGGTCTGGAAGCGATCGAGATGGCCCGTAAATCCAAACCGGATCTGATCATTCTGGATGGTAAAATGCCCGAAATGGATGGGTTTGAGGCCTGCAAGGTTTTAAAATCAAAAAGCGATACCCGCGATATTCCGGTCATTTTTCTAACCGCTCAATATACGCATCCCGAGCAGAGGGTAACCGGCCTGGAACTGGGAGCAGAAGACTATATGCTTAAACCTTTTAATTCCCGGGAGCTGGTAGCCCGTACCAAAGCCGTGTTAAGGCGTACCGAATTATTAACCATGCTGCGTGACGAAAATGCCCGCTTAGCGGATAATAACAGCAAAATCAGGGGCGAACTGAACGAACTGCTGAAAGCCACCCGTAAAGGAGAGGGGGATTCTTTTATTGATCCCTTAACCGGTTTATACAGTAATTCATTTTTTGAACGACGCTTACAGGAAGAATTTTTACGCACCATCCGTCATAAAAAACCCCTGTCTTTGGTGATTGTCCAAATGCACCAAATGGAACGGATCGGAGAAAAATACGGTATTCAGGTTTCACACTACATCATGATGAAATGTGCCAACGCTCTGCTTACCCATACCCGCGTATCGGATGTGCTGGCCTCAAATAGTGATGATAAATATTTTATTCTTCTCCCGGAAACGGATCATCAGGGAACCTACCTCGAAGCCGAACGGGTGCGGATTGTTCTGCAAACGCTTGATCTCTCCGGTGATGAGTTGCTGAATACCCTGAATATCAATCAACGCCAGCAAAACGAATTTCAAAACTTAAGCTTTTCTTTGGGCTCCAGTACGTTTGATCCCAACGAAACGGAAATGGATGATCAGTTCGAATTGCTGCATCAGGCCGATCAGGCTTTACGTGCGGCTATTCATCAGGGAGGCAACCGTTTGGTTGTCTTCCAAACGAATCATACAGAAGATAATCAGGAGGAGTGAAAGGGTAATGTATCAGAAGTTGATTTTTGAACTCAGTAAAGAAGGTCGACGCGGCCATGTGTTACCCAAAATAGATGTTCCGCAAAAGAGTAAAGAACAATGGATACCGAAGGAATTTATTCGTACCCGCGATGCCGATTTGCCTCAGGTTCCTGAAAATGAAGTCGTACGCCATTATGTCGATTTATCGGTTCTTAATCACCATGTAGACAAAGCTTTCTATCCGCTGGGCTCCTGTACCATGAAATATAATCCTAAAATAAATGAACAGGTTGCCGCAGACCCGGCTTTCCTGAATCTGCATCCCCGGCAACCGGAAAGCTCGGCCCAGGGTGCTTTACAGTTGATGTATGAGTTGGGGGAGGCACTGAAAGCCATCACCGGTTTTAGCGGGATAACCCTGCAACCCGCAGCCGGTGCCCACGGAGAACTCACCGGCTTGCTGCTGATTCGCAAATATCATGATGTACATCATCATAAAAAGACAACCATTCTCGTTCCGGATTCGGCGCATGGTACCAATCCGGCCAGTGCTCATATTGCCGGTTTTCAGACAAAAAGCATAAAATCGAATCCTGAGGGAACGGTAGATATGGACGATTTAAAGGCGCACCTCAATGAGGATGTGGCCGGAATGATGCTCACTAATCCCAATACTCTGGGTATTTTCGAAAATCAAATCGAAGAGATTCGCAAACTCATGGATTCGGTTGATGCCCTCCTTTATATGGATGGGGCCAACTTAAACGCTCTGTTCGGTTTGGTGCGTCCGGGAGATATGGGCTTTGATGTTATGCATATCAATCTTCATAAAAGCTTCTCCACACCCCATGGCGGCGGTGGTCCGGGATCGGGACCTGTGGCTGTGAATGATAAACTGAAAGACTTTTTACCTGTTCCTGTGGTTGACAAAACGGATGCTCGCTACTATCTTAGTTATAATTACCCGGATTCAATCGGCCGGGTACAGGCTTTTTATAGTAACTTCGGTATTCTGGTCAGAGCTTATGCTTATATCCGAATGGTTGGTAGGGAAGGATTCCGAAGAGTGGCCGAACAGGCCATTATTAATGCCAATTATATCAAAACGCGTCTGAAAGACCATTATGATCTTGGCTATACGGCCCCTTCAATGCATGAGTTTGTGCTCTCGGCCGAGAAACAGAAAAAACGTGGAGCCAGGGCTCTGGATATTGCCAAGCGACTGCTTGATTTCGGCATTCATCCTCCCACTATCTACTTCCCGTTGATCGTTAAAGAAGCTCTGATGATCGAACCGACCGAAAGTGAAAGCAAGGAAATGTTAGATGCCTTCTGTGAAGCCATGTTACGCATCGATGAGGAAATAGGAAAGGATTTGGAAATGTTACATTCGGCACCGCACTCCACGCCCGTAGGTCGGCTGGATGAGGCGGCTGCTGCCCGAAACCTGGATATTAACTATTATAAACCCAACTAGCGTCTTCGCTTAGTAAATCAAACGGAGCCCAGTGATGCCTAAAAAGATACTGATTGTTGATGATAATATTAATGTATTACGTCTGTTAAAAATAACATTATCGAAATCGGGTGAAGATTATCAAATCATAGAAGCCGAGAATGGAGAGGTCGCTTACAAACTGGCCGAGAAGGAGAAGCCCGATCTGATTATTTCGGACGTAATGATGCCTAAAATGGACGGCATTGAACTGTGTATGCTCATCAGGGAGAGTTCATCCATTCCGTTGGTACCCTTTATTTTTCTGACTTCTTTCGAAGACCCTGAAACGGAATTACGTGGATTCCGGGCCGGCGCGGATGATTATCTGACCAAGCCCGTGGAAAGAAAAGCGCTTTTGAACCGGGTACAACGTTTGTTGCAACGAAAACAAGGCCTCGAACAACTGGAAACCAAACAGCAGGGATTTGCCGGAGACCTGAGTGAGCTTTCTATCGTGGAACTGGTGCAAATGTTAAATCTGAACAAAAAATCCGGTATATTGCACATCAGCGGAAAGATAAATGGTAAGATTTATTTGAAGAGCGGCCAGCTGTGGGCTGCTTCCACGGACGATAAAAAAGGCGAACCGGCTTTCTATGACCTGGTTGCTCTTGCCGGGGGAACCTTTCAATTTGAAATAAACGATGTGAATACGGAACGGAATATTGAAAACTCTACTATGAATGTGGTTATGGAAGCTTGCCGGATTATGGATGAAACCCGGCACGGCGAGGAGGGGTAAACTCTACATTTCGCTTCCGTCGTCCGGGGGCTTGTTGCAATGCAAACCGGACTCATTTTCATCCGCAGAAATTAAAAAGACCATAAATTTTACTCTTGTAGAGTAGACGGAACGAGGTGATTGAAATAGGGTACATGGTTTCACAGGCGCAAAGGTTTAGTTCCAGGCGCCTGTTTTGTTATAAATAGACGGTTTAATAAAGAGCCGGGAAAAACAGTCCCATGGAAATTCGTAAACAGCTTATCATTATAGGTGCCGGGCCGGCCGGATTAAAGGCCGGTGAAGAAGCCGAACGCAACGGTTTGGATTATATCATTCTCGAAAAGGATAAGATCGGCCAATCCTGGCGAAATCTGCGCCCCGGCATGTTGTTGCTCTCACCGTGTCATCCTCAACGAGACTGGACCAGCCTCAGCCACCGTTTACCTATATGGAAGTATCCCGTTAAAAGACCCTATTGCACTATCCGCGAATTTGTAAGCTATCTCGAGGCTTTTAAGAATCATTTCGACTTAGAGGTCAGGACGCATACCCCAGTGACGGGAATTCTGCCTAAGGATGGCGGATACAGGATCCTCTGCAGCGACGGAACGCAATATCTCACTTCATTCCTAGTTCTGGCAACCGGCGTCATGGGTAATCCCTATATTCCACCGATCCCGGGAATAAAAAATAATCCCTATGTGATTCACTCCGGTCGCTATAAGAATGCCTCCCGTTTTAAGAAGAAGCGCATCGTGGTTGTGGGGGGAGGCAATAGTGCTGCTGAAATTGCCATTGAGCTGGCCGGGTATTCTATTGTCCATTTGGTCACTCGCAGCGAACTCAAATATTTTTCGCAAACCGATAAACTTTATCATATTCGCGGTATTTATGAGAGCTATTTAAAAGAATTAATACGCGTGGAATTAATTCGTTACCATCCATTCCGGGAAATCGAACGCATTGAAAATAAAACGGTATTTTCTTCGCGGGGACCATTGGAAGCGGATAAAATTATCTTCGCGACCGGTTACCGGGCCCATATCGGTCTGCTTCATAACTTTAACATCCGGGTTGATGAAAAAGGCTGGCCGGAAGTTACCGAATATGGAGAAAGTCGCCAATATCCGAATCTTTATTTCGGCGGACCTTTGTCATACCAGCGCCTGTCCAGCAATTTTATCCATGGATTTGTACGCCAAACGGAAAAAACGATTCGGGAAATTGCCAATAAGGTTTTGGCTAAGGAACAAACCATTGAAATTTGACTTAAAGAAGATAGCTGAATAAATTAGCATTTGTGTGTTATACGGAAAGTATAGAACGATAAAAAAGTGGATTGAATAAGAGGTTCAAAAACCACTTGAAAAATTCATCGTAAAGGAGTGGAGTTGAATGTTAGATAAAGAATTTTTAGTAAAAGTCGGTCTGGCCGAAATGCTTAAAGGCGGAGTCATCATGGATGTGACCAATGCCGACCAGGCAAAAATTGCCGAAGATGCAGGGGCTGTAGCCGTGATGGCTCTGGAACGTATTCCTGCCGATATCCGGGCCCAGGGCGGTGTGGCCCGCATGTCCAACCCCAAATTAATCAAGGATATTATGGCCACCGTATCCATCCCGGTTATGGCAAAATGCCGTATCGGTCATTTTGCGGAGGCCCAGGTCCTGCAAAGTCTGGGTGTTGATTTTATCGATGAGAGTGAAGTGTTGACTCCGGCCGATGAAGCCAACCATATCTGGAAACATGATTTTAAAGTCCCCTTCGTTTGCGGAGCACGCGATTTAGGCGAGGCTCTGCGCCGTATTGCGGAAGGTGCCGCTCTGATCCGTACCAAAGGAGAAGCCGGATCCGGAAATATTGTAGAAGCGGTTCGTCATATGCGGGCCGTTCAAAAGGAGATTCGTCGTATTCAATCTTTACCGGATGAAGAATTAATGAGTTATGCGAAAAATTTAGGAGCACCTTTGGATCTGGTTCGGTACATCAAAGAGAACGGCAAATTACCTGTACCGAATTTTTCGGCCGGAGGCATTGCAACTCCCGCGGATGCGGCTCTAATGATGCAATTAGGGGCGGAAACCAATTTTGTCGGTTCCGGTATTTTTAAATCTGAAGATCCCGCCGAAAGGGCCAAAGCGATCGTATTGGCTACGACTCATTATGACGATCCCGATATAGTGGCCAAAGCCAGCGAAGGTCTCGGAGAGGCTATGCCCGGTCTGGAAATGAGCTCGATTCCTGAAGAAGAAATGTTACAAAAAAGAGGCTGGTAACCGTACTTGAATATCGGAATTCTCGCTCTGCAAGGCGACTTTGAGATGCATGCCCGGATGATTAAAAAGCTGGGCCATACTCCTGTTTTTGTTCGTTATGCTCACGAATTAAATTCATGTGATAAGCTGATTATTCCCGGGGGAGAATCCACTACCATGCTCAAACTCATCGAGAAGAATAGCTTACGGTCCGATCTGTTGGATTTTGGCCGTTCCAGGGCCGTGATGGGTACTTGTGCCGGATTGATTGTACTTAGCAGGGAAGCGGGCGATTTACCCCATCCTTCCCTAAATCTCATCGATCTTGAAGTCACGCGCAATGCGTATGGCCGGCAGATCGATTCCTTTGTAGATACCATTGTTTTTGAAGCGGACGGTCAGCAGATGGAGGTGGAAGGGGTTTTTATACGAGCACCTAAAATTTCTAAATTAGGACCGGATGTCCAACCGTTGGCATATCATGAGCGGGAAGTGGTCATGGCAGCCAATGACCATATTCTGGCCGCTACCTTCCATCCGGAGTTGACGGATGATGTCCGGATTCATGAATATTTCATCAATAAAATCGGTTAGAAAAGGTTACTATGAAAATTGCCGTATCCGCGGACGATCGTAATTCCATCCATAAAGGGCATTTTGGTGATGCCCCGCAGTATCTGATCTATCGCTTTAAAAACGGCACGCTTACTTTTGAGGAAGAACGTAAAAACCCTCTGTTTGATAAGGATTCGGTTACACACGGTAAAGTAAGACAAATCGTTCAAAATTTGCAGGATTGTGATGTCCTGCTTGGCCGAGGTTTCGGGAAACAATCTCTGATTAAATTAAATGAGTTTAATAAAGTCGCCTGGTTGGTTCGCTTCAATTCAATCGACCGTTTCGAAGATGCGATGACTAAAAAAGAGACTTCTGCGATTCATAGATTCTCTCCGCAATTGGAAAAGTTCCAACCACTTCGTGCGGAAGATCTGGGATAGATTGGGCACGGCATTCAACCTGAGTTACATATGAACCACGAAATGAAAAATTTAATCCGCTCCAGCTTAAAAGAACATCGTGATCTGCAAGAACAGGTCACGGAAGATTTGCAGGAGATTATTTTCCGGGCCTGTGCAATGGTAATGCAGACCATTCGGCAGGGCCGTAAAATTCTTCTTTGCGGAAATGGAGGTAGCGCGGCTGACGCTCAACATATTGCCTCCGAAATGACGGGGCGCTTTGTGACCGATCGACGCGGCTTGCCGGCCATCGCTTTAACCACAGACAGCTCGGCTTTAACAGCCGTTTCCAATGATTTTGGGTTTGAACAGGTTTTTGCCCGTCAGGTTGAAGCTCTGGCCGCAGAGGGTGACTTGTTAATCGGTATCTCTACCAGCGGTAATAGTCCCAATGTTTTGCAGGCCTTTGCCAAAGCCAGGGAATTGAATTGTACAACCCTCGGTCTTAGCGGAAACAATGGCGGCAAATTTGGCTCCTATTGCGACCTGAACATCGTTATTCCTTCCCGTAATACAGCCCGCATCCAGGAAATGCATATCCTCGTCGGTCATATCCTTTGCCAGGCTGTGGACCGTTTATTTACCTGATCAATCATCGTCATCGTCCCTGTTGTTCCTGAGCATCACAAAAGCACTACGTACGGGCGAAGGCATGGTGGATGCGGCTCCCTTAACCGCTTTCCAGATTATTTCATTGAACTCTATATCCGGTATGGCATCTTCACGACTTAAGTTCATCTGCTGACAACGAACCGCGCCATAAGCGGTACCGCTGTTCATTTCATTCAGATCTACCGAGGGTTTTATAAAACGGAAAGGTTCTGTATCGGATTGATCCGTAACAGAGGACAACAGCGGGGTGGCGGAAAGATCATATTGGGTCATGGGCGGCAGCCCAAGGATTAATTCCATGGTTTTTAAAACACTGCTGGTGGAATACATGGTATGATCCACATAGCCGTGTTTTACGTAGGGCCCGGCAACCAGCAGCACGGAACGGTGGGCGTCCACATGATCCGAACCGTTCTGGGCATCGTCCTCCAGAATAAAAATCATGCTTGAAGCCCAGTATTTGCTTTGAGATATGGTCTGGACGATCTCACCGAGGGCGTAATCATTGTCTGCGACCATAGCCTGTACGGTAGGGAAATCCTTTCTGGTGCCGGCAGTATGATCATTGGGAAGGCGAATAAGGGTAAAATCCGGCAAAGAATCTCCGCGGATATATTGATCGAATTCCTCTTTCCAAACTTTAAAGCGAAATGTGTCCCGGATACTCAGATCAAAGCAGGGAAATTTAGTACTGGTGTACAGTCGCATATAGGCATCATTCGCCCGGTAAAAACCGGGATGCTTTTTATCGTGCCAGGCGTATTCTCCGTAATTACGCAAGGTTAACCCTTTTTTAAGTACTTCATCCCAAATATAACCGGAAGACGGCCGGGCTGCGGGCTGCCCCCCTTCAAAATCATAATGACCTCCCCGACCACCGTAGAGGGTTGGCCAGGTTTTTTCAACATAGTCTGTGGCATAAGCAGCCATAGACCAGTTATGCCCGTCGGCACTTACTTCGGCGTCGGCATAAAAATTATCATACAGGGTAAACATGTCGGCCAGAGCGTGAGCATTGGGAGTGATTGCTGCGGGGAATAAACAAAGGCTCGAGTCCCCGTTGCCCCGGGGCACGTCCCCTAATACCTGATCATACGTCCGGTTCTCACGAATGATGTAAAATACATGACGGATTTTTGAGGATCGCTGTCCGTTATGATTTTCCGGAACAATATGCTGATGACCTTTCCGATTCTTCGTTTTGGAAATATAAGGGGTGTTGGCAAAGACCTGTTGAGAAAATCGGGATAGTTGTTGCGAAGAAGGCATGGCAATCATAGAAACGGTGCCTTTGAAGAGGCGACCGATATATTGATCGATCGGGCTCTTCTTCTTCATACCGGGTTTGGGACCCAAAGGATTAGCTTGCGAAGCAAGGCCCTTGCCATTCGCCACCAGAATTCGATTGGACTTCGACAAATAGCGCACAACCGTCGGATACCATCCCACTGGTATAAAACCTAAACTCCTGCTATGATTTACATCCGATATATCGAATAAAGCCAGATCGTTGTTGTCGGCATTGGCTACAAACAGGATTGTTTCGTCCTTATTGAAGGCCAACGCATTCGGTGTACTCCCCGGTGGTACGTGCGCCATGAGGGAAGAGATAACGGTTTCTGATATTGTACCGGATTTCAGATCGATTACGGAAGCTGAATTGCTGTTAGCGTCGGCTACAAAGAGCCGGCGGTCATCTTTGGTAATAAGCATCTCACAGGGATGAGCCCCGGCCGGAATGGTGCGTAAAATGCCGAAAGAGAATAAGTTCACTTCTACGATCTTAGCCTCTCCCCAAACGGATACATAGGCTTTGTTCCCTTGGTGATTAACTAGCACATCATAGCATTTGCCGGGCATGGCCAGGGTATCGACTACTTGCTTTAAAATCGGGTCGATCGCATATAATGTATTACTCTCCTTGGAAACCGCCAAGATACGGTTTTTCTGCGGCCAGTATGTCAATCCCGCAACAGAAACGGTTCCACTCTGTTTCACCGTATCAAGTGCCACGGAATACATAAATTTCAATTGTCCCCGGTTAAACGAATAGACCAGAACAGCGTCCTCATTTCCGGCCGAAACAAAGAGACGGTCCCCTGCACTGTTTAAAGCCAGTCCGAGCCAGGCGTTGGGCACAGTGACTCTTTGGGTCTCTTTTTGTAAATGCAGATCAATGACAGAGAGAGAGGGTGTTCCCTCCCCGTTATTGGTGGTGATTGCATAATGCTCATCCTGACTGATGACCATGTTCAGGGGTAACTCTCCCACGGGAATTTGTTGTCCTGCGGGTGTCAGCTTCCAACCGTTGGGCAAAAGAGTATACCGGGCATACCGACCCGGAAGCGATAATTCTCCGGCCGGTTTTACATAACATTGGGTCATTACCAGAACAGTAAATACAAAAAGAAGAAAAGAAGTAAGTAAACGTTTTTTCATAATCATCTCCCAAATTACCAAAACAAAATATTACAGCTAAAAATTATCAATTTCAAATAATCCGTTCGATGGGAAATAACCCCCATACTGCGCGAAGTGTCGTTTATTCGGTAATTCTGTCAGTCAAAAGCGAATGATTAAAAAGAACGGCAAAATCATCAATGAAAGAAATAAGGGAATAACCTTTTAAAATATAAGTGGTTAGGTTGGTATCTATCCTTCTGGCATGGGCCTTGCAAATACCTGTAACAAATTACTTAAAATAAAATAAGGAGAAAAAAATGGTTTTTATGCGCAGAGTCCCCGGAAGAAATATCCTCAACATTAAAAATGAGATCGATCGCATTTATGATGAAGTATTTGGGGAAGGTCGGGAAAATGAAGAATCCTTAGGTCGATTCATTCCTGCGGTGAATATTGAAGAGACCGATCAGGATTTCCTTTTGACCATGGAATTACCCGGTTTGGAAAAACAGGATGTGAAGATCACCTTCCAGGATGGGAAATTGCACATCAGCGGAGATAAGCAGGAAGACGATGATATGAACAAACGCAATTTCCTGAAATATGAACGGGATTTCGGAAAATTCCATCGTGTATTTGCTTTTCCTGCGGATATCAAGCTGGATCAGATTGAAGCAAGCATGGAAAAAGGACTTTTGCAGGTGCGTCTGCCCAAAGCGGAAGAAGCAAAACCGGAAGAGATTAAGATCAACGTGAAATAGATCGGAAAGTGCTTCCGTCCCTGCAAATATTTATTTCTTGCTCCAAATAAAGCCAGAACCCGTGCCTTTTTAAAAATGTACGGGTTTTTTTTATGAAACTTATTCCGG
Source organism: Calditrichia bacterium (assembly GCA_026983775.1). Lineage (GTDB taxonomy): Bacteria > Calditrichota > Calditrichia > Calditrichales > Calditrichaceae > JALSTK01. The sequence continues at coordinate 12,123 of JALSTK010000094.1, read as the reverse complement.
CCAACATCCTTTGCAAAGTAAGCGGGAAAATCAAAATTCAATTTGCATCTCTATCGATTCCGTTCTAATTTTACCGGAAATAAGGAGCGCTTATCATGCCATTTGGTTTAACGGAACTACTGATTATTTTATTTATTATTATCTTATTGTTCGGCGCCAAACGTCTACCGGATTTGGCCAAAGGTCTTGGCGGATCGATAAAAAATTTTAAAAAGGGCCTGTCCGGGGAAGACGACCAGCAAAAAAAAGATCATAAATAGTCGGTCAAATTGACACGCTTATCTGCATTAATTGATAGAACCTTTTTGCTAATCTTTGTTGTTCTATTTATAAACCCCTTAAAATCACCCTTTTCTTGTCTGGCATCCCATTTGCTTATAAACCTTCCAAAAGGATATTAAGGAGGAAAAAATGAATTTTGATAAATTTACTATAAAAGCACAGGAAGCCCTGTCCAATGCCCAGCAGATTGTACAGGAATATGGTCAGCAACAAATCGAACCGGAACATATATTAAAAGCATTACTCGGTGATGGCGAAGGAGTAGTGGTTGCCACGGTTAAGAAGTATGGCATCCCATTGGATCAAATCAATGCCAGGGTAGATCGGGCTGTGGCCGATTTGCCGCGTGTATCCGGCAGTGCCATGCAGGTCTATTTGAGTAACCGTAGTCAACAGATATTGAATGTGGCTTTAAACGAAGCCAAAGCATTAAAGGATGAATTCGTCAGCAGCGAACATCTTTTGCTGGCGATTAGTCAGGAAAAGAGCGGTAAAGCGGCCGAAATATTATTATCCTTCGGATTAAATAAGGATATGATTCTGAAGGCCTTGCAGGACATTCGCGGGAATCAGCGGGTAACGGACCAGAATCCCGAAGTAAAATATCAGGCGCTGAAGAGATACGCCCGCGATTTAACCGAACTGGCCCGGCAGGGTAAATTAGACCCGGTTATCGGTCGGGACGAGGAGATCCGCCGGGTATTACAGGTCCTGTCGCGCCGCACGAAAAATAATCCCGTACTGATCGGCGAACCGGGTGTGGGTAAAACGGCCGTTGTAGAAGGTATTGCCCATCGGATTGTGAATGGTGATGTTCCTGAAAATCTTAAGGATAAACGTATTGTGGCTCTGGATATGGGGGCTTTAATTGCCGGAGCTAAATTTCGTGGTGAATTCGAAGAGCGGTTGAAAGCGGTTCTTAAAGAGGTAACCGAGTCCGAGGGTGGGATCATTTTGTTTATCGATGAATTGCACACCCTGGTGGGAGCCGGAGCTGCCGAGGGTTCTATGGACGCCTCGAATATGATTAAACCTGCTCTGGCCCGGGGTGAGTTGCATGCCGTTGGAGCGACCACCCTGGATGAGTATCGTAAATATATAGAAAAGGATGCTGCCCTGGAGCGGCGTTTTCAACCCGTGCTGGTGGATGAACCCTCCGTGGAGGATACGATTTCCATCTTGCGGGGATTAAAAGAGAAGTATGAGGTACATCATGGTGTGCGCATTAAAGATGCCGCATTGGTTTCTGCTGCCGTACTTTCTCATCGCTATATATCCGACCGGTTTTTACCGGACAAGGCCATCGACCTCATCGATGAAGCGGCCTCCAAACTGCGTATCGAGATCGATTCTTTACCTGAAGAGCTGGATGATGTGGAACGTCGTCTGAAACAGTTAGCCATTGAAAAAGTGGCGCTTAAAAAAGAGAAAGATGAAGCTTCCAAAAAGCGTCTCGAAACCGTTAATCGCGAAATTGCCAATTTGGAAGAACAGGCCAGGGAATTGCGCTCACAATGGAAATCGGAAAAAGAGACCATCCAGGCCATCCGTAAGCTGAAATCCGGAATGGATGAACTGAAAAACGAAATGGAAAAGGCGGAACGGGAAGGCAAACTGGATCGTGTGGCCGAGATTCGTTACAGCCTTCTTCCGGAGACAGAAAAACAGCTCAAGCAAATGAATGAGCGTTTGCAGGAAATCCAGAAAGATCGTTCCATGCTCAAGGAAGAAGTGGACGAAGAAGATATTGCCGAAATCATTTCGCGCTGGACAGGCATACCGCTGCAACGTATGCTGGAAAGCGAAAAAGAGAAACTGCTTAAAATGGAGGATCGTCTGCGAACCCGGGTGATCGGCCAGGAAGAGGCCATTGAAGCGGTCTCCGATGCCGTTCGACGATCCAGGGCGGGATTAAGTGATCAGCATAAACCTATCGGTTCTTTCATTTTCCTTGGATCCACTGGGGTGGGCAAAACGGAACTGGCCAGGGCTCTGGCTGAATTTCTGTTCGATGATGAAAACGCCATGGTTCGTATCGATATGTCGGAATATATGGAACGCCATTCCGTCTCACGATTAATCGGTTCTCCTCCCGGCTATGTGGGTTACGAGGAAGGCGGTCAGTTGACCGAAGCGGTTAGAAGAAAACCCTATTCGGTTGTTTTGTTGGATGAAATCGAAAAAGCACATCCGGAAGTTTTTAATGTCTTACTTCAAGTGCTGGACGACGGACGGTTAACAGACAACAAGGGACGAACGGTTAATTTTAAAAATACCATCGTAATCATGACTTCCAACCTGGGAGCGGCTTATATCCGGGAACGCACCGAACAGATGAACAGCAATCAGGCGGAAACAGTCTATCAGGAAATCAAAGCCAATGTAATGGATATCTTAAAGAAAACACTCCGACCCGAATTTTTAAACCGGGTTGACGATATCATCGTCTTTCATCCTCTGACTACCCATGACATCAGAGAAATCGTTAAGCTGCAATTCCAACATGTCCAGAAACTGATAGAGGATAAGGGATATCAGGTTGAGTTGACCGATTCGGCATTAAGTTATCTGGCACAAAAGGGGTATGATCCCTCTTTCGGTGCCCGGCCCCTGAAACGGCTGCTGCAAAAAGAAGTGGTGAACGAAATCGCCCGTGAAATCATCGCCGGCACCTTGCAGGAAGGAAAAACCATTAAAATCGCTTATGAAGACGGAAAGATGCAATTCCGGACGGTTTAATCGGAATAAAAATAAATAAATAATGGTTCTTAATTGGAAAGAAGAAACCTCAATAATAACGAGGTTTCTTCTTTTTAATGCAGTAACAATTTTACCGGGAAAAGGATGGTATGAACTTAAGAATCGCGAAACTAATTTTACCTTTTGTCCTTTCAATAGGCTTTGCATTCGGCCAAACTTCCACTACCAAAACACAAAATGTAACCGTCGGTGAAGTCCGCCAGATGTTGGATGCAAAACAGGATATTCTTTTACTGGATGTGCGGACTCCTGAGGAATTCAACGGCAGATTGGGTCATATTGAGGGAGCCCGACTCCTTCCTTTGCAGGTTCTGGCGGAACAGTACCGGAAATTAAACCGATTCAAAGAGAAGAAAATTGTAGTGTACTGCCGCAGCGGGAACCGCTCCCTGAGGGCTACCCGATTTCTGCTAAAGAAAGGTTTTAAAGCGGTAAATATGCTGGGCGGGATGAGAGCCTGGAATGCATTGCCGAAAAAGATAATAAAACCCTGACCCCTGCTTTACTACTTTTGCATCTAAAATGAATGATTTGGAAATCCACTTTGTATACGGAAGGTAGTACAAGATGAAGTTCATTACGAAAAGCATGGACATCGAGGAAATTGTTGAGAAATTTCCTGAAACCATCGGTCCAATGCAAGATATGGGTGTTCAATGTCTGGTCTGCGGAGAACCGGTTTGGGGAACTCTGGAAGAAAAAGTTAAGGAAAAAGGGCTGCCTATGGATACGGTTGTCGAACGGTTAAACCGGGTAGTTTCCGAAAAAAATAAACAAAATAAATGAAGGCCGGTGTTGTGATGATAAAAAATAAATGGCGTAAGATGGGACTGTACGGGCTGATCGGACTGGGGCTCGGATATGCATATTATTATTTTATCGGCTGTGCATCGGGAACCTGTCCTTTAAGCAGTAACCCTTATATAACAAGTGGCTATGGTCTGGGTGCGGGATTATTACTGGCCTGGGATGGAAGAATAAAATCAAAAAAGGCCGGAGAAGAAGCCGATGAATAGTGTACTCTATATAGTATTGGCTGTTGTGGGCTTCTTTGTTGTTCTGCAGCTCTATATTCGTCTATCCACTTTTTCCAAAAAAGGCAAGGTGATAGAAGAGGTACCCGGTGTGCTGGGCAGTGAAATTAGTTCGGGTAAAAAGCTTCTGATCTATTTTTATACCACTTCCTGCGCGGCATGTAAACGGATGACTCCTGTAATCGATAAATTGAATAAGGAATTTGAAAATATTCGCAAAGTGAATCTGGCCGAAGACATGGCGGTAGGTAAAATTTTTGGAGTGATGGGCACTCCATCCACTGTGATCGTCGAAGGAGGAGAAGTAGAATCGTTTTTATTGGGCGCGAAAACAGAGGCAGCGCTCCGTAAATTACTGGGGTAAGACCTTCGAACCCTTGAATAAATTATGCTTCTTTTTAACTCTTCTTTTGTGTCTCTTCTTATTAAGCGCGTAACTTCGTTCTTTAATATTCTTTTGAATTTTCCGGTAGACCTCCATCCAGAATTGAGGATCATCCGCATGTAACTGCTTCATTTGCAAGAACTGATCGCGGGTTGTATGGTGGGTATCCAATACATCCTCAATACGTTCCGCCTTCTCCTTATCCTTTATATTCATTTTTTGAATAATCATAATATCGGTAAGTATCTCCGTAAATTGTTTCTTTGACAACGCATGTTCGGGATTGGCTTGGCAATTTGTCAAAAGAAAGGGAATGGCGGCAAACAAAGCCATTTTAATAAAGATCGGGGGAACTTTTTTCATGAACTCTTCGGTTTAATAATCATTGAACAAATTTAGAAAAATGTAAGGATAATTACAAGTGAGTAAGCTTGCCGGTACTTGATTGTTCTGGCATATATCCTTAGCTTCTCTATGAACTAAGCATGGGAATTTTTTATGAAACTTTGGAATAAACTAATTGTATTGATTTTATTAATCTCTGTTCCTCTTTTTGCCCAGGGATTCGGTCAGAATAAAGTGCAATATCATGATTTTAAATGGCATTTTCTACAATCCGAGCATTTCGATGTATATTTTTATCCGGGTGCCTATCCATTAGCTGTATTTGTCGCCGATGAAGCCGAATCTTCTTATGTATATCTGAAAGAGGATTTTCAATATGAGATTCAGGACAGGGTCAAAATTATTCTCTATAAATCCCATAACGATTTTCAGCAGACCAATGTATTGGATTCCTACCTGCCGGAAGGTGTCGGAGGGGTTACGGAGCTTTATAAGAATCGCGTGGTTATCCCCTTCGAGGGGTCGTACGATCAGTTACGCCATGTTATTCATCACGAATTGACTCATGCCGTCATGAATGATATGCTCTATGGCGGATCGATTCAATCCATCGTTTCCGGACAGGTGGTTCCGGTTCCCACCTGGTTCGCAGAAGGACTGGCCGAATATTTTTCCATGCGCTGGGATACCCGAGCCGATATGATTCTGCGGGATGCAACGATGAGCGGCTATTTGCCTCCGATAAAATATCTCAGTTATTATATGGCCTATCAGGGCGGACAAAGTGTCTTTCGCTATATCGCTCAAAAATACGGCAATCCTAAAATAGCTGAAATCTTGCATAAACTGAAGGGCAGTTTCCGTTTCGAATCCGCTTTTAAATCCGCCCTGGGCATGAAACTGGATGAGCTTTCCGACAATTGGCAAAAAGCCATGCGTAAAGAATATTGGCCGGATATAGCAGACCGCAAAGAAACCGACGATATAGCCAGCAGACTCACCAAACATAAGAAAACGAAGAATTATCTCAATATCAGTCCCACCCTTTCTCCTCAGGGGGATAAGATGGTTTTTCTGTCGGATAAAGACGGGAAGCAATCCATTTATTTAATGGACGTATTGGAACATAAAGTAATTAAGCGTTTGGTAAAGGGTGAGACCTCGGTCAACTTCGAGGAATTACACTGGTTGAGTCCGGGGATGGACTGGTCTCCGGATGCTGCTTACGTGGCTTTTTCCGCTAAAGCAGGTGATCAGGATGCTCTGTATATTTATAATCTGAAGACAGGTCACTTTAAACAGCATAAATTTAATCTGGATGGTATCTTTTCGGCCGCCTGGTCTCCCGATGGCCAGAATATTGCGTTTATCGGCAACCTCAACGGGCAGAGTGACATCTATATTTTCAATTTGAAAACAGGAAAAATCAGGAACCTGACCAACGATATCTTCTCGGATTCCTATCCCAAATGGTCACCGGACGGAGAGCGCATTGTCTTTGTATCCGACCGCGGTTCGTTCTTATCTAAGGATCAAATTCCGAAAAATTTTCGAATGTCCGCTCACAACTTCAAAAATCAGGATATCTATATTGTTAATCGGGACGGGTCCGGAATGAAGCGTATTACCGAATGGCAAAGTAATGAAACCAGTCCTTTGTTCTCACCGGATGGGAAAGAATTGCTCTATGTCAGCGATCATGAGGGAATTTCAAATATCTACCATCATAATCTGGTAAACGATAGTGTGTATGCGATTACCAATTTACTGACCGGTGCGTACCAATTAAGCCTCGACCGCGACGGGAAAACATTGGCTTTTGCTTCTTTTCAGGAAGGCGGCTGGGATATATTCACCATTGCCGACCCATTCAACCTGCCCGCTGTAAAGGTAGAGGAAACTCAGTATATTAAGCGCCTTAAAGAAGGATATGCTCCTTTGATTTTTCAACGCCCCAGGGAAAAAACGGTAGCGGCGGATTCTCTGGGCACCCGGCTCACAATGAAGAGCACGTCCGAAGATTACAGCCATTACGTTTTTGCCAATATGGATCGCAGGCTCTCTAAAAAGAAAGCGAAAGTTAAGCTTAAAACCGATGAGTATAAACTGGAAAGCGGTAATTACAAGGTGCATAACTATCGGGTGAAATTTTCGCCGGATTTAGTGAACGGTGCTGCTTCCTATAATACTTTGTGGGGATTTCAGGGCTATACGGCCATTGCTTTTAGCGATGTGTTGGGTAATCATAAAATATATTTGGGTACGAATCTCGTATTCGATCTGCGAAACAGCTATCTAACCCTTCAATATTTTTATTTGCCGCGCAGAACGGATTACGGCATGACCCTCTTTCATTATGCCAATACTTATTGGACCGGTCTGGGACTGGTTCGTTATCGTACGTATGGTTTTTGGGGAATGGCCTCGCATCCGTTCAACAAATTTACCCGGGTGGATTTTTCGCTGAATTGGTGGAATGCCACTATGGAGTTTCTCCAATTGGACGTACCCGGCCAGAAAATATCCAGTATTATGCCGGCTTTGCAATTGGTTCATGATACGTCGGAATGGGTCTGGCCGGATACGGGGCCTCGTGATGGTTTTCGGGGGTCAATCGGTTTTATATTCAGCCCCAAATATGTCTCAAACAGTCCTGAGTTTTATACCATTAAAACGGATTTGCGCCGTTATATTAAATTACCCATGAATTATTCACTGGCTTTTCGTTATGCGGGAGGTTTCAGTACGGGTAAGCAACCGCAACGTTTTTTTCTCGGGGGTACGGAAAACTGGCTCAACCGGCGGTTTAACGGCAATATCCGTATTGATAACTTATATGATGTCTATTTTTCCGAATTTGTGATGCCCTTGAGAGGGGCCCGCTATTATGAAAGAACCGGTACGGCTTTTAGTTTAATGAATTTTGAATTTCGTTTCCCTCTGATTCCTTATATGCAATTCGGATTTCCACCCATGCAGTTTGGAAATATTAAAGGAGTCTTTTTCACCGACGTCGGATCAGCCTGGCAGGCCTCCGATATGCAAAAGTTCCGGGGGGTAAAGAACGGAATATTTCACGATATTGTGGCCGGATACGGATTCGGGGCCAGGATGTATCTGGGATTTCTCGGTATTATTCTCAAATACGATTTGGCCTGGAACTATAATTTGCAAAAATCGAGTACTCCGATGCATTATTTATCCATGGGTGTTGATTTCTAAATGATCGAACAAATATCAGGGTTCGGTTCGCGTGCTATTCGTTTTATCCAGCAGACCGGCGAAGTTTTCATTATGCTGGGGAAGACCGTCAATTACTTCGGCCAGCTATGGAAAAACAGGTCGTTGGTATTCTACCAGATGTACGAGATCGGAGTCAAATCTCTGCCTCTCGTTATTTTCGTTGGAATCTTCGCCGGAGCCGTAGCCTCTGTACAAACAGCCTACCAGTTGCAAGGTTTTATTTCCTTTAATTATCTGGGGGCGGCTACAAGTGTTGCTATTTTTATCGAATTGGGCCCGGTATTAACGGCTCTGGTTGCGGCCGGCCGTATCGGAGCTTCGATCGCAGCCGAAATCGGTACGATGAAGGTAACGGAACAAATCGATGCTCTGGAATCTCTGGCGATTGATCCGATCCGCTATCTGGCATTACCCAGAATTTTCAGCGGTTTTGTGATGATTCCCGTATTAACCATTATAGCTGATCTGGTAGGGATTTTAGGGGCCTATTTTGTTGCTTATATGAATCTGGACCTGCCCCCTGAAATTTTCTTTGGTAGCGTTAAGGATTTTTTTACGATTATGAATGTAATGTCGGGTTTGATTAAAGCATTCGTTTTCGGTGGAACAACGGCCATTATCGGCTGTTACGTCGGATTTAATACCAGCGGCGGGGCGGAAGGCGTCGGCCAGTCCACCATCCGGGCCTTTGTTCTATCCTCGGCATTAATATTGTTAAACGATTATTTAATTTCAGTGATCCTCTTTTAATTATGATAAAAATCCATAATCTACACAAATCTTTTGATGAGAAAGTGGTTCTAAGGGGCGTTGATCTCGATGTTTTCGATGGCGAACGGTTAGTGATTATTGGGCGTAGCGGTTGTGGAAAAAGCGTCCTGTTGAAGCATATCCTCAATTTGATGCAGCCGGACAAAGGCTATATTTTGGTGGATAATATTGCCATCCGGAAAGTAGGCCAGAAAGATCTCTTCTTTCTTCGTAAACAGTTCGGTTTCCTTTTCCAGGGTGCGGCTCTTTTCGATTCGATGTCGGTAGCTGAAAACGTGGCTCTGCCTTTAGTGGAACATACGGATTTGTCGCCGGCTGAAATCGAAAGAAAAGTGGCGGAAAAGCTGGAATTGGTCGGCCTGCCGGGAACCCAGGATTTACGACCTGCCGAACTTTCGGGAGGTATGAAGAAGCGAATTGGCCTGGCCCGAGCCATTGTGATGGACCCCAAATATGTTCTGTATGATGAGCCAACTACCGGGCTCGATCCGATAATGGCAGCCAGTATCGACAAACTGATCATAGACCTCAGCAATCAGCTTAAACTTACCTCTATCGTCGTAACCCACGATATGCAAAGCGTGGAAAAAGTGGCTACACGAGTGGTTATGCTCCATGTGGGCAAAATTATTTTTAACGGGGATGTTCAAGCTCTGCATCAGTCGGATAATGCCGTAGTGAATCAGTTTGTCAGCGGTAGTATCGAAGGACCGATTCAACCCAAACCCGTCAAATATTAACTTCGGTTTTTATTCGGAAAACCAGGCCGATCGAAATGAGAATCAAAATAGCCCCGATATAAAAATTTAGCGAGGGGATTTCATTTAATAGAATCGCCGCATAAAAGGTAGCGAGAACGGCTTCACCCAGTAAGGCCATATTCACTTTATAGATCGGCATTCGTCTCGAGGCCCAATTCAGTAAAGAATGGCCGATCATACTGGGGCCCAGGGCAAGAAGAAGCAGAAGGGAAAAATTGAAATAGCTGATTCGTATCAGACTAAGTCCCTTGAGAACAATAAAAGGTAATAAGGTCATGGCGGCTATACTGTAGACCATGACCAGATACGGTAGCAAATCGATTTGATGCTTTGTCTTTCGGGCGAACAGCAGGTAGGCAGCAATACAAAACGCAGAGAAGACAGCCATGAGATCACCGCTCAGAGCTTCCATGTTCTGATATATATCACGGTGAACGGTCAGATACATTCCGGTTAAACCGAAGACCAGAGCCGGGATAAATGCTTTCGAAGCCTTCTCTTTCAGGAAAAACATGGAGAGCAGCAGAGCAAATAAAGGGTGAGTACTTTCCAGAAAAATTGAGTTTCCAACGGTGGTTTTTTGTAAGGAGTCTATCCAGAAAAAGAAGTGCAAAGCCAAAAAGATACCTGCCCATACCATGTAAGGAAGTATCCGCTTCTGTCGAATCCGGACGGACTTAAAACGTGGGAAAGCCCATGGTAAAAGGAACAGGGCGCTAAGCGCCAGACGGTAAAATGAAATAACCAGAGGATGCAAATCCTTCATCCAGCGGATGAATATGGAACTCCAGGAAACGATAAAAACGGCAAATATCAGGATTAACATAGTTCTCATTCGTAATCCGTTCATTACTATAACAAGATAAATATATGACGGTAAAATAATGACAAAGAAAGTAAGCCACAAGGATCAGCCCGATATGCCGTTGAAAAAATTGGCTACAACGATGATTCGTCAGGCCATTGAAGCCGTGGATCCGGCCCAACTCATCAAAAGGCAGCTTCACTTAGAAAAGCATCTTTTATATATCCATGATCATACCTTTGATTTGAAAAAATACCACCGTATTTACATCATCGGTTTTGGCAAGGGAGCGGCCTATATGGCTGAGGAAATGGAAGAGCTGTTGCAGGATCGTGTGACTACAGGTGCTGTGGTCGTAAAATACGGCCATGGTCGTGCCCTTCACAGGCTCCGTCTCTTCGAAGCAGGTCATCCGGTCCCTGATATGAATACTTTAAAAGCCGGTACTGAACTTTTGAAAATAGCTCGGCAAGCAGAGCAGGATGATCTGGTGATTGTTTTGATTACCGGAGGCGGTTCGGCCCTGTTCGAGGTTCTGCCTCGGGAGATTACCCTTGAGGATCTGGCCGTAATGAACCGGGAACTCCTCAAATGCGGCGCAACGATTGAAGAGATTAATGCCTTACGCAAACATCTTTCACTGGTTAAAGGAGGACGCCTGGCCGAGCTGATCCAACCGGCTCAGTGCGTAACTCTTATTTTATCGGATGTCATCGGAGACCCGCTCGATGTGATTGCCTCCGGACCTACGGCTGCCGATAACACGACTTATAACGATGTACTTCGAATTATCGAAAAATATGAATTAACCGCAAAGCTTCCCCGAACCGTCGTTCGACTATTTCAAGAGGGCCAAAGCGGGAAGCGGGAGGAAACGCCGAAACCGGGCGATCGAATATTCAACCGGGTGCATAATTTTATTATAGGAAATAATAAACAAGCGCTCGGGCTCCTGGAAGATATGGCCCGCAAACATGGATTCGCTCCTCTGATTCTTACGGATCAGGCCCGGGGTGAAGCAAGGGAGATCGGAAAACTGATTGCAGCGATTTTGAAATCGGCCATTATGGACGGACATCCTCTTCCTTCTTCAGGATGCCTGATTCTCGGAGGCGAACCGACCGTAACCCTGAGGGGCAAGGGAAAAGGAGGCCGTAATCAGGAATTGGTCCTGGCCGTGTTAACAGAGATGGCCGGAATAAGTAAACCCTTTTATTTTTGCAGCGTGGGAACAGACGGAACCGACGGACCGACCGATGCCGCCGGAGCCTGGATCGATCATCTGACGGAAGAAAGAGCCAAGAATTTAAATCTTAATCCCCATACATTCCTGGATGGCAATGATTCCTATCCTTTCTTTAAAACATTGGATCAACTGATCATGACCGGACCCACGGGAACCAATGTAATGGATATCATGTTCGCGTTGTTTTAACTCCGGCCGATTCGGGTTTGTTTCTTATGCGAATTCATCTTAAATTTCGGTTTATTGTATATCTAAAATGGATTTGATTCTTCCTTAGTAAATATGCGGGTATGGGAATGATTAAAGTCAAAGATCAGCAAATACAGACGAAAATTGAACAACTTTACGCTATGGGCCAGGGACACATATTCCGTTTCTGGGACGAGCTGACCGATGAGCAACGGGAACATTTTTTATCTCAAATCCGGCAACTCGATCTGTCTTTGTTAAGCCGCTTGATCGATTTTGGTCTGGATAAGGAAAAAAGCCTT
>JALSTK010000093.1 GCA_026983775.1 Calditrichia bacterium | reverse complement strand
GGCGCTACTAGTTCCTAGATTTAGCCCAAAACTTTTAAGAGCGTTTAGTCCTGCACCGATATTCATATTTGAATTTTCACTAAAAATATCAGCAACCACCTTTGAACTGGATGTATATTTTTTAGGCTGTATAATAAAAATAAAAATAGCTAAAATTATAAATGAAAAAATAATTTTAGTAAATAGCTTTAACTTTAGGGTATATTCCAGTATAATATCTATTAATGTAATTCCTTCTTTAAAACTATTTTTTTTATCTGAGAATTTAATTTTGTTTTCCATTCTAGTTCTCTTGTGTTTACTTTTTACTTGCCCCGAATCCGGTCGATAATCAAAATCGTGGTGGCCACGCTGCTTAAAATGGCGGCCGCATCACGCACGGCTCCGGACCAGTCGATCGTTTTGCGCTCTTTCATAACCGGGACCAGTATGGTGCTGCCGGCGGTGATGTCCTGAGGCAGGTATTTCCAGAATAAAAATCGTTTCTCCTGAATCGACCGGCCGTTGGCCAGACGAACCGTGGTGTTGGATTTATCGGCCAGCTCCGTAAAGCCTCCGGCCGCCTTGATATAGTAATTCAATCCCTTCCCTTTTTCGAAGAGCACGCTGCTGGGGAAATGAACCCCCCCCACAATTTTAACCGTGGCCAGCTTCTCGGGAATGATGATCTTATCTCCGCCCTGCAAAAAGATGTTTTCTTCACAATGGGGATTATTAAATATCTTTTTGAAATCAATGCCGATTTGGCCCACCCCGTTTTTGTAGCGGTAGATCTTGGCCCCTTCCAGGTAAGCCGTCTGTTTTAAGCCTCCGGCGCGCTCTATCAGATCGCTGATCCGTTCCGTCTTACTACGCAGCGTGTAAATCCCGGGAAGTTTGACTTCGCCTTCCAGATCAACATTACGCTGCAATTCCCAGTCGCTGTTGGCCCGGATAAAAATATTGTCGTACGCTTTCAGGAAAAAGAGCTCGTCTTCCGTGTTTTTTAATTTCTTGGTGTAATTGGAATCGATCTTCACATAAACGATATCAGCGAGATGGTTGGCTTTGGTCTGCTTGGGATTCACCCGTGAAATTTCGGCTTCGCTGATTAAGGCGTCTTTACGAAACCCGCCGGCAGCAAAAATCAAATCTTTTAAGGTCATATCCTTTTTGAGAATATACCGGCCGGGATCGTTTACCGCCCCGTAAATAAACACATAATCCTCCGGATAAAGGGTCTTAACGGATTTAATGCTGATATGATCTTTGGGAGCCAACAGAAAATCCTGACCTTCCGTTTCGAAAAATTTGCGCAGGTTAATGGAAAAGATCTGCTTCTTTTTATCCGGTAAAGTACGACTGATCTGCACCCGGTCGAGATAGGCGTCGCCGGCAATACTGTCTACCTCGGCAAAGAGATTTTTAATCGTCATTCCCGGATAGAATTCGAATTGGGTCGGACCGTAAATCGGCCCGCTGATGGTCACATAATTGTTCAGATCGCGGTTCACCGTGTCAACCAGGACACTGTCGCCGTTCAAAAGCGGGAAATCAATGTGCTTCTTCCGCAAATCCTTGTAATTTACATTGAGCAGTTCACGGGATTTATATTCACTGTAGCGTTCGATGCGGATGCTTTCGATATAAGCGTTTTCTTTAAACCCACCGGAGAAACGGATCAAATCCGTCAGTCCTTCCTGTGCTTTCAGCTCAAATACGGCCGGTTTGTTTACGGCTCCCTTGAGAAAAACATGTTTATTGGCCGTGGGCACTAAGATTACATCATGATTCTGCAGCCGACTGGAAGCGTATTTTTGGCCTTTTAGTAAAAAATCGTAAAAATCGAGATGCTCGATGACTCTATTATTCCGGATTAAGGATATGTTACGCAGGGAACCCGTTTTTAATACACCTCCGGCATAAAAGAGCATGCTAAAGGGAGACGTTAAGGCCGGTACGGTAAAAATACCCGGCCCGGCTACGTCCCCCACTACAAAGAGACGGATCGAACGCAGTTTACCGGCCGTTACATCCAAAAAGGCTTTCCCTTTAAGAAGGGAAGAATAGGATTTACCCATAATCCGCTTTAATTTTTGCCGGGCCTGCCGGATGCTCAATCCGGCCAGTTTTACCAACCCTACCCTGTCGATATAAACCTGTCCGGTGCGGTTGATGGTTTTGGAATAGCGTAGTTCCACTTCGCCCCATACGGTGATAATAATTTCATCTCCGGCTCCGAGCGGATAAGAATCGTCGACCGGCCCGAATTCCTCCGGAGAATAATCCACGCGCGCTTTAGCAAAAACATCGTATCCGAATAAGGGTAAGGTACCTTTTTCCATCTTCTGCGCAACCGGCTCGCCCTTAAGGGGACTGGTCAGCATGGAGCGGGTCGTATCGGTTGCAGGAGGCGGTGTCAGTTCGTTTTTGAAGGTCTGCAAAGATTGGACCTGCGTGGATTCGATTTTTGCCGAACTGGGGGCGATGATTTGCCCGCTTTTCTCCAACTGATTTTTTAATTGTTCCAGTTTCTTTAAATCATCCAAAGTCTGGCCGGAAAGGGTAAAGGGAAGTATAGATAAGAATATGAAAATGATGAAGATAGTGAAATGTTTCATGATAACCCTGAGCTTATTTGTGATACACTAAAAGATACAGCTCCGCCACCTCACTTACAATAGCAATTTGCAAGTGAGTGGCGGAAACAACGAAAATTTTAAACCACTAAATTAGGTTCTTCTAGGGAACTTTTCAATTATTTTTAATCGATGATGTCTCTAACCCGACCCTGTTCAACACCCTGCCGTAAGCATCTCAATGATGTTCGGTTTGTCCCCCATCGCCTGGAAGGATGCGGGCCCCCTCAACCGCACCCGATAGAGGATGCGCGTCAAGTGTATGTTTTTTCCGGTATCCTCCGTATGAAAATTCGCCTCCCCTCGCTTCAGAAGCGTCCGGGGAAACCAGCCCGCATATCACCCGGGGGAAGCGTGCGGCACCGGTCGGGCCCGGATGATTTGCAGAGTAAGTTCAAATATATAAAAATAAAATGGTTG
>JALSTK010000092.1 GCA_026983775.1 Calditrichia bacterium | reverse complement strand
TACGAAGTAACTTGACATCTTCAGGAAATTCTGATAAATTTTAACTTTTTGCGGGAGTAATTCAGCGGTAGAATGTCAGCTTCCCAAGCTGGACGTCGCGGGTTCGATCCCCGTCTCCCGCTCTAAGAAAGACCCCTGAAGACGGGGTCTTCGTTTTTTTAATCGATCCGAAAAACTTCGGATTACCGTAACATTCAGAAAGATTGCTGATTCCTTATGCCCAACCACCCCACGGCCGACTTCAAAGTATTTTTAAAAAAGACGGAATCATACCTGGTGAAGATGGTTTTCATCATGGCTATCCTTGCGGCTTGTACCGCCTGTCAATGGTTCGCACGTTCCGCTTCTTCGCCAAAAGATAGCACAGCGCTTTTTCGCCAGGGAATGGCATACTGGCAGGAAGGAAAACTGGTTCAGGCCGAAGTCCATCTACGGGCCGCGGTGGAGAAAGATTCTTCCCTGATACCGGCTTATTTTGCTCTGACAAGAATCTATATGAAATGGAATCAATTCCCTCGCGCTTTAAAAATGGTCCGGCGTATATTATCCAAAGACCGGCAACAGAAAAACGGACGCTTTTTGCGGGCTAAGATTTATTATCTGCAGGGTAGTTATGAATTTGCCCGGGATGATCTGGAATGGCTTGTAAAGCATCCCTTTACGGACAAACAAAAAGAGGCCCATAAAGAAGTGTCTTTACTTCTGGCCCGCTGCCTGGAACAGACCGGGCCCTATTCCCGGGCCATCGGGGTCTACCGGAAACTGGCCGCCGAATTTCCCCAGGATTCCGAACTCGAGCAGCATCTGAAAAAATTGAAAGAGCAATTCGATACGCTTACGGATGGTCAACCGCAGCTGGCTAAAATAGCGGCAAAGAATACGGTTAACCGCCGGGATTTTGCCGTTATACTTTCCCTGACCCTGTACGATTTTCTGTCTGCCGGGCAGCCTGCAACGGACCTGTCCAGGAATCGGTATGCAGTCAATGCCATCCGGCGGGTTGTGCAACAAGGCTGGATGCCCCTGTTTCCCGATCATACCTTCCGGCCTGAGGACCTTGTCGATCGGGCCGAAGCCGCCCTCTTTCTAAGCAGAGTATTCAAACGTATCCGACCGGATCTGAGCCGGAATTATTTAAAGCAGTGCGCATCGGTGCAGTTCACGGATCTACCTCAGATACATCCGATCCATGATGATCTGGCCTTGTTGGTGAAATTGAAAATTTTTTATGTGAACGGATCGGGTGCCTTCCGGCTTCGGTCTCATATTACGGGATGGCAGGCCCTGCAGGCGGTTTCCCGTTTAAAAAAGGTTCTAAAACGACCGCTCCTTCCACTTAACCCGCAACGGTAAGATGCTCAGGAAACTGAAAATCAGCAGATAGATCAGATGGAAAAGGGCGAAATGCAAATAGTATTTTTTCAGAAAGGGAATCCCGGTCCTGAGTAAGCCCTGTTTGATAATCAGATAGTTCATCCCCAGAACCAGACCGATACCCATGGCAGCTGGTGTGGTCCATTGTCGGAATATAATAGTCATCAGAATGAAAAAATGACTCAGTACGGATAACCCTATAATGAAATAACCCCAGGGACGTGCTTTCCGGCCTCCCCTGATCCAGCGCAGGCGTTGACTGAAAAAAGTTTTCACATCTGCAAGGGGATAGCTGAAAATAGCATTTCCCGTATCAAGGGTTTGGATGATTTTCCAGTCGGTTTGTTCCTCTATGGCCTTCATCAGCAGAAAATCTTCGGTTAAAGAAAATCCCAGAGCAGGAAAACCGCCCACTTGTTCGTAAGCCTTTCTGCGAAAGCCGAAATTGTTACCGAGGATGGTAATGGGTTTGCCGTAATGGCTGGAAAAGGCGGCAATCGATTGCAAGAACAGCCAGTCTAAGGCCTGCACTTTCGACCAAATCGTATCTTTAAACCGGGCCGGCTTCAATTCATTAAACGGATAGAGCATGGTTAAGCCGCCCACCATACCGACCGGGTCGGCAAAATAGGCCACATGATTTTCGATCCAGCTAACCGGGACTATACAATCCGCGTCCGTGATTAAAATAATTTCCGCTTTGCTTGCTTGCATGCCCATATTCAGAGCATTCATTTTACCGTGCAGGTTCTGTGCATCCCTTTTTACAGTAAGCACATGAAAATGCTTATATTGCTCTTCGAAAGAGCGGGCAATTGCAGCCGAGCCATCCGTGGAACGATCATCGATGATATAAACGTCATATAAATTTTCAGGGTAGGTTTGGACGGCCAGCGCTTGCAGGCATCCTTCCAGATAGTGTTCTTCGTTGCGCACGGCCACTAAAACAGCTACCCGCGGATTAGCAACCACAGAACTTTTTAAAGGATGTCTCCGGCTTAACAGGAAAATAGCTACGGCAAAATAGGCCAGCCCTAAAAAGAACATGATGCCGGAGACCCACAGGAAAGAGCTCATAACTCCTCAGCCTGTTCAATAACTTCTTGTTGGATACCGGATTCACTTTGGGATTCTGCCCAGCGGAAATAGTTAAATTGTCCCAATATACCGAACATCAGCACATAGGGCGGATGTAAAAAGAAAGCGAACGGAAAATAGAGCAGATTACGTCGGTCGTGTAAAACGGTTGCGGCCCGGTTCATGAAAATAAATTCCGAACCGGCCTTCAAAGCAAGAATGGCCAGGGCAGGAATCAGAAAGTTCCCATTAAAAAGAGCAGCGAGAGGCAGTAAAAAAACAGATACATTGAACATAAAGTAGGTTATTAGCGCAGCGGATACCTTCAAGGGGTACTTCAGCCCTTTACTGGCATAACGCATTCGTTGATGCAAAAAGCGGCTCCAGAGTCGGGGCGGATTGTTGAAGACCTGGCAGTGCGCATCGGTAGCATATTGAATGGTATAACGCCGGAATTCCCGCACATGAGTGAGAAATAAATCATCGTCGCCGGAAATAAAGGATTTATAGGGTCCGAAGCCACCCACTTCAAAATAGAGTGATTTGCGATAGGCCATATTGGTGCCCACGCAAGTGACCGGATAACCCAGTCCGCAAGTGGCCGCGGCAACGGCGGCATGAGAAAGATATTCCAGAGCCAGCAAGCGCTTGATATGATGATTTTCAGGAATAACCGTGTAGGGGGCATAACCGATGACCATCTGTGTGTTCTTGGAAAAGTAACGCATCATACTGCGCACCCATTCGGGAGCGGGGCGGCCGTCGGCATCGGTAAGCAGAATAATTTCACCCTTAGCCTGATGAATGGCCCGGTCGATGGCCCTTTTTTTGGGAGCGATTTCCGGAATCCGTTCCCGAATACTAAATGTTTGGAAACGCTTGTCACGGATCGCTGCTTCTTTTAAAATAGCGGCCGTTCCGTCTGTGGAGCGATCGTCCACTAAAATAAATTCAACCCGATCCCGGGGATAGTCCTGCGCCTGTAAATGTACGATACATTGCGGCAAATGATGGGCTTCATTGTGAGCGGAGACGATCACGGAAACAAAAGGATAATCGTCCGATAAGGGCTGTTTTGAAAGAGCGCTCAACCCTTTCTTGAGATAAAACAGCAGGCCCGCATAGACGATGGTCAGGAAAGCGGTCAGAATCAAAATGACGAACAAGGAAAGGTACATACTCTGTTCCCGAACAGATGAATCGGTTCATACTTCATGTTTAACAATAACTGAATCCTTACAAAAATGTATAGTTTACTTCTTTGCCCGCAACCCCCGTCCTTTTCTGCCGGGGTCCGGCAAGGACATTTTTGTTCTTTTCAAAAGTTTGGTAATAATTTACTGGAAAACCGGACAGATTCAAAGTTTTCCGGGGAATGAAATCACAAATAATTTCGTATTATATTTGGACCGTTAAGAAAGAGACGAACCATGAAAAAGAATATTCCTATATTTGTCCTGGCATTTACCGTAGCCACGCTTCTTGCCGCTTGCGGTTGCGCAAAACAAAAAAATGAAGAAGGAAACACCATGTACAAATATACAAATCATTTAATCCATGAAACCAGCCCTTATCTGCTGCAGCACGCCCATAATCCCGTGGATTGGTATCCCTGGGGTGCCGAAGCCTTCGCCAAAGCCAAAAAGGAAAATAAACCTATCCTTTTGAGTGTGGGGTACGCTGCCTGCCACTGGTGCCATGTGATGGAAGAAGAGTCGTTTACTAATGAACAGACGGCTAAAATAATGAACGATCTGTTCATTAATATCAAAGTGGATCGGGAAGAGCGGCCCGATGTGGATCAGGTTTACATGACTTTTCTGCAGATGACCACGGGAAGCGGGGGCTGGCCGATGACCGTTTTCCTGACACCGGATCAGAAGCCTTTTTACGGCGGTACCTATTTTCCAGCCAAAGCGATGTACGGCCGTCCCGGCTTCACAAAGGTCTTGAAAGAAGTCAGCGATTTTTATCAGAATCATCGGCAGGAGCTGAAGGAAAATCTTCAGAAAGTCGATCAGGCGTTTCGTCGGGTTTTGCAGGAAGAGAGCGCGGGGTCCATTCCGGATCGCAGTATGTTTAATCGGGCAGTAGAAGAATTGAGTCGCTATTATGAGCCGGATTACGGTGGAATCGGCCATGCTCCCAAGTTTCCGGCCGTGCAGGCGCTTTCCCTTTTCCTGAGGAAATATCATAATGACGGTCAATCCCACTATCTGCAAATGGTAACGAACACCCTGGATCATATGGGAAGAGGTGGCATATACGATCAGATCGGCGGTGGTTTTGCCCGCTATTCCACAGACGAGCAGTGGCTGGTGCCCCATTTCGAAAAAATGCTGTATGATAACGCTCAACTGGTCATGCTTTATCTCGATGCCTATCAGCTTACGAAAAATCCTTTTTATGCCCGAATCGTACGCGGCACGCTGCAATTTGTGATGAATGAACTCTATGCGACGGATGGTGGCTTTTACAGCAGTCTGGATGCGGACAGTGAGGGTGAGGAAGGCAGGTATTATGTATGGTCACGGACGGAAGTATTGAATCTGCTTGGGAATGAAAAGGGCCGGATTTTCTGCGCCTATTTTGACATAACCGAAAAAGGAAATTTTGAGGGTAAGAATATTTTGCATGTCGTGCGCTCTTTTAAAGAGCTGGCAGCCATTTATAACCGATCCGAATCTCAAATTGAGGAAATCATTGAAGAAGGGAAGCATACTTTGCGGAAGGCTCGCCAAAAGCGTGTTGCCCCGGCCCGTGATGACAAAGTTATTGTATCCTGGAATGGTCTGATGCTTTCTGCTTTTGCCCGGGCTTCGGCTGTGCTCGGAGATTCCGCCTATTCCCGTATAGTAGAAAAAAACATTACCTTCTTAAAAAAAGAATTGGTTAAAGACGGTGAATTGTTTCATACCTACAAAGACCGTCAGGCAAAATATAGCGCCTATCTCGATGATTATGCCAACCTGATTCAAGGGCTGATCGATGCCTATCAGATTCGTTTTGACCTTTCCTATATATCCTGGGCCTTAAAATTAACCGATTTTGTCAACGAGCACTTTCTGGATAAAAAACAGGGCGGATATTTTTTTACATCGGATAGACAGGATCGCTTGATCGAACGTTTGAAAGACAAAACCGACCAATCCCTTCCCTCCGGAACAGGGACTATGCTGGCCAACATGCTTCGTTTATATTCCTTGACGGATCGGAAAGAATTTTTGCAAACCAGCGAGCATTTTCTTGCCAAATACGGTTCGCAATTTATCCGTAATCCGTACGGTTACGGAAGCTATCTCAATGCGCTTGATTTTTATCTTAACAAACCCGTAGAAATCGTGCTTAGCACGGAAAACAATCGCTTTCCTGAATCTTTTTATAACATTATTTACAGTCTCTATCTGCCCAACAAGGTGCTGGTATACAATAAGAAGCTTTCAACTGCACAGCGCGTAATCTCTCCATTTTTGACTGAGGGAAGGGAACCCATAGATCATAAGCCGACGGCCTACATCTGTCAGAATTTTACCTGCAGCCTTCCGATCGTGGACGAAAAAGAGCTGAAGAATCGGCTCTTAGCAGCAAAAACAAGATAAAAATTATGAAGAGCAAATTTTAAAGCGATTCTTTTGCTTATGTTGTCCTGCATCACAGCATTCTTACCTGTTAATTTTATTTTGCTTACACAAAACAAATATCCTATTTTTAAAACTGAACATCATGGGATTAAAAACTTAATTTCTCTTAAAAAAAGTCGATGATTGAGGAAAAAGCCGATTCGATCCCTATGAGGAACTAAAAAATCCCTGGCATAAGGAGTTAAAAATGCATATAAGGCAAAAATTTTCAGACGTTCATAACAGGTTCTATTTCATTCTGCTCGGTTTGTTTTTTCTGATTTCCATAACCCGTGCCGGAGGCTGGTACGATATGGGCATGGATAATCAAATTCAGCATTTCAGAGCTGTGACCAGTTTTGCCCAGGATTTACGATATCTGTATGCTTTAGGAGATAACAATGAGTTCTACCAAAGTATGGACGGTGGTAAATCCTGGCAGGTTAGTACGATTGAGGCTCCCGGTACTTTGACTTCAATTGCGGCCGGATATGACTGGAGGCTTGCCCGGATCATTCTTGTTGCCGTGGGCAGCAATGGAACCGTGATGCGTTATGAGTCGGATGTTCAAACCTGGACATCGATCGACACATTAACCGCCGTAAATCTGAATTCCGTCTTATTTGCCATGGACACAGGTAACTTTTGGATCGGAGGCGAGCAGGGAAAGGTATTCACTTCGGATGATTTCGGAGAGCACTGGAATTCTATACCGGTTGATGACCCCACTTTGAATGTACGGGAAATTGCCGCCGGAAGTGATAACGTGCAGTTAATTACCACCCGCAATGATTCCGTTTTTATTGTACCGGGACAAGATGGTATGTTTATAACATCCCTCGGTGACACAATTCCTGATTTTCAGTTTACTTATATTTTTAGGCCTGAACTTTCAGGAGGAGATGAAATCAGGGGATATTTAAAACAATATTATATCATAGGTTATATAAAGGGTACTCAAACGACCATGGTCTACAAAAAAACGGTGGTGAATGGGGCCAGTGATATTTTGGATCTACGATTTGTCGGCGATATGGGAAGAATGAACGGTTTTTCCGGGCTTGTCCGGAAAAACGCTGTACAGACTTTGTGGTTAAGCACAGACGACGGGCGAATTCTGGAATCCCGCGATGAAGGTCTTAGCTGGATGTCGATCTATCATACGCCGGATAATCTGGCCATGGGACCATTCCTTACCTCCAACTACGACCCCACCCGAGGCCGGGCTTTCGGAGAAGGCGGCCGGGTTCTGGCCTACGGTCTTAATCTTTTAAGTATGTGGCCCATGGAAAACTCTCTGGTTGATTTGAAAACCGACCATCTGGAATTGACTTTTTCTTTACCACCGGATCTATTCAGTCTTCGCAACGGTTTATTTTTAACCAGCAGCTTAACCGGAAAAATCAACTTTAACGCCGAATATGCAGCGGATGATTCGAATCGGGTCTTGCTCTTTTTCAATCGTCCCGCTTTTGCAGGTTTACTCCCTGATGAAAAACTGAATGTTACCTTTACGCAAACCATTCATGAAATACATCCTCCGTATACCAGTATCCCAATTGATTATAACCGAGATTTCTTAACCGTTGCGGACCGGCCCTCGGATTTTAAATGGTCTGATTTTGCCCGGGGTGCAAACCTGGGGCAGCCAACCACCAATTATATAAGCGGGTATTTCAATAATGATGAATTCCCGGATATACTTACCATGACCTCTGATACTTTATACTGCTTTTCAGGAGATACGAGTGGCTGGACCGGTCAGCCTCAGACCAAAATAAGTTTTTCCGGCCTAATCGGTATTCAGCCATCCCTCCGCGAACAATTGGTAACGGCGGATGTGGACCGCGACGGAAGATTGGATCTTATTGTTTATGACGATAGTCACATCTCATTTCTTATGAATCGTTCGACCGATCAGAATTTTTCTTTTACTGTGGCTGATGCTCAGGGAAACTTTTCCAGGATTAAACAGGTCGTTCCGTTCAATGCGGATAATAACGACAGCCTGGATTTACTGATATTGGCTTCGGACTTGTTTACTGTGCTGAATGTGAGTCCGACTCAATTCGGAACAAATACGGTCACTCATTTAACCGGCACTTCGCTCTATCAACAAGTAAGGATTGCAGATATTGACAATGACGGCTGGCAGGATCTGGTCGTGCTTTCCCCTAACGGCACGGTCATTTTTTGGCATAGTGTGGGCTCTCCGAGCTTTTATGCCAGTGATCAGGTATATTCTTCGGGACAGGGGTATTCAAATATTCATATTGCCGATCTGGATGACGACGGCCGGCTGGAAGTGTTGGCCAGCGATTCGGATTATGTGGATGTTTATACCCTTACGTCGCCTGGAAACTGGGATTTTCATGATGTCCCCGTGGCTCGTATCATCCAAACGAAGGGTCAGCCCATTAAAGATTTTACCATTCAGGATTTCGGCGGAAAAAGGGATAACGGGCCCAAAAACTATCTGGATGTTGCCCTCATTGCCGGGGACAGTTTGATGGTCTACGAAAATCAGACGCCTTTTACCAATAGTTACCACTTCGAAAAAAAAGGGAAATATAACGTCTTTTTGAGATCCCAAGAAAACGGTTTGCTATGCGGTGACTATAATACCGATGGATTCCCCGATTTGGTCAGTTTCAACACCATGAACGGCCAATTTCAAATATGGAAAAAATTTACCTGGCAACCCCAAATTTTTCCGCCGGAAATCCATAGAGAATTCATTAATCTTTCCTGGACTGCTTTGCCGGATGACCTGGGGATTCTGGATTATTACCGTATAAAACGGGATACGGTTCCGGAAATTCGCCCATTCGATTCCGAGGAAAGTCAAACCAATACTCCCTATTTTACGGATTATACCGATTGGGACTTTAAAACGTTCTGGTATCGTGTTCAGGCCGTTTATAATGGAGGAATGGAGAGTGAATGGTCCGATCCGGTACAAGCGACAACCTATTATGAATTAAACGGACCTCAATCGGGAGTGATTAGCGATAGTACAAGACGCTATTTGGTAAAAAGTGATATTTCGGTTCCTGCTGGACAAACCCTTGCACTGGGACCGGGAATTAATCTCAATTTCCTGCCCAATATCGGATTTGATGTTGCCGGTCATTTAGAAGTACACGGCTCACCCGATGACGGCATGGTCGACTTCACTTCCTATAAAGATAGTGTGCAAAACCAGTGGAATGGGATTCAGCTTCAGGCCGGTGCGGATACGGTCCATTTTGAATTCTTTTCGATAGTCGGCGCCAAAACCGGAATTCGTGCCGACCAGCGCCCGCTGAAAATGTTCCTCGGGGGTATTATGGGCAATCAGATCGGAATTGATTTTAGTAATGATAGCCTTACCCTGGAGAATGTGATTTTGGATTCCAATATGACTGCCGTCAATGTGGCCGGTGAGGGAAGAGCCTTGCTGAAAAATGTGGATATATTTCATTCCTTTACTCAAAGTGTGGTGGGTAATGACCAGTCGCATATCCATATTCGCAACGCCATCATTTGGGACAATAATAGTCCTGTCCGCCGTACCGGTCTTTCGGCCAAGATTTCGGTCCGCTATTCGACCGTCGATAGTTTACAGGAACTGATTCCCCATTTTAGGATCAGTAAGCTGGCTCCCAGGTTTTTACCAAATAATGATACGCTGTTCTATAGCCCCGATTATCTCTCGCCGACCATAGATGCCGGTGATCCTGCGGATGATTTCAGCGAGGAACCGCAACCGAACGGCGGGCGCATCAATCAGGGACTGTTCGGCGGTACGCCTTTTGCCTCGCTTTCCATGCAACCCAGGATAGAGGTGGCACCGAGGCCCCTGGTTTTCCAGGGCATTCCTGCTCAGCAGGACACTTTTTCATTTTACATTCATAATTTCGGCTTTGTTGATCTTCACGTCACTCAAATAAGCCGGAGGCCGGCCTTATCCGTCTTTAACCTGCAGCCGGATTTACCGCAGATTGTAAGCCCGGGCGATTCCGCTCGAATCCGGATTACCTTCACTCCGACCCAACGAATAATGTATCGGGATACCTTGCTTATAACCAGTGACGATCCGCATCTGTTGAACGGTTTACTCGAAGTTCCCCTGAGGGGGCAGGGTATGAATTCACCTCCTGTACTCAGCGGTGAACCGCTGCACATGGGTAAGGTAGCGGCATTGTATTCCTATCAGATTCAGGTAAATGATCCGGATGGAGATTCTTTGATCTACACGCCTGTTCGTGTACCGCATTGGATGCACGTATCCGCTTCCGGTCTACTCTCCGGTATCCCGACTCTGCAAGATACAGGCGTGAATGAAGTATCTGTAAACATAGCCGATGTTTACGGAGCCGACACCACCCTCTCGTATCAGATTTTTGTGCAGGAAGCGGACCTGATTTACACTCCGCAGGTGATTTTGCAAATACCGGCCGAAGAAGTGCTCAGGGAATCGGCAGTACGTTTTCATTTTACCGTGGTCGATAGTAATGTCATCGCCGGTCTGGCCTCTCCCCAGGAAGAACATGTTCGTTATGCCCTGTGGCGTAAACCGGCCCTGGATACGTTAACGGTCGGTGATACAACCGGTGTGGATCAGTTGACCTTTTATCCTTTACAAGATGGCGATTACGGGTTTAGAATATGGGCTTATAATCAGGCCGGAAAGGGGATAAACGGAGAAAGGCCGGAAGAAGTGAGTTTCTCTATACATGCCGATAAACGAGCCGTACTTCGCTTCCGCTGGTATATGGTCGCTCTTCCGAGAGAAGAAACCATCAATTTGAGTAATTTAAGTGTTTCGGATTCTGCTGCTGTCCTCTTACGATGGGACAATACCGAGAATGATTATCTGCCCCTCGAACAAGCAGATATTCGTCCCGGGGAAGCGTTTTGGATGCTACCCTTTAAGCTTAAATTAATAGACCTCAGTTCGTTTAACAACACATTTGATGCGGCTCCCGGCGTGGATATTAAAAAAGGATGGAATCAGATCGGTATTCCATTGAATTATTCGGTTTTCTGGAAAGATATGCAGTTTATTCCTGCTTCCACGGACAATCCGATCCCTCTGCTTAAAGCCATCTCGGATGGATTGATTGAACCTGCCGTCTACTGGTTTGAACAATCCGCCGAGTCACAGGGATATGCCTGGAGCGTGGTGGATACCAATACAGCCGCCTGGCCCTGGAAAGGATATTGGCTCAAAGCGGAGACGGGGGGTAGAATCGTTTTTTCAACGAATCCGGCCTTTGCTTCGGAAACGGTAGCCTTACCGGTGGATGACACGGACGGTGCGGTCTCCGTGGGTAAAAGAGCTGCCGATCGGGGATGGATGATGAATATTTCCCTGAAAAACAAAGTATATACCGATTATAAAAACACAATTGGAATCTCTGCCAAACCGGGACCCAGGGTTCCCGAACCACCGCCCGTGGGTGACTATTGTACTTTGCAGTTTACTGCTAAAACGGGACCTCTGGCCCAGTACATCCAGGACGATTTTAAGGAGGTCAAAGAGGTGAAAGAATGGGATGCCCGGGTAGTTTCCAAAAACGATCGGTTAGACCATACCCTGTCCTGGGACCGTGCCTCGATAGAAAATTCGGATCTTTATGTATACTTAGTCGATCTTCAGCAGGAAAAGATTATCGATATGGCCAAAAACAACGAATATGTCTTTCGTCCGACGGGGGGTAAAGCATTGTTTAAAATCTATGCCACTCGGGACGAATCGTTTAAACCGACCCTCGTACCTTTAACCTATAAATTGCAGCAGAATTATCCGAATCCGTTTGGGCGGAGGGCCGCCGGTGTAAATCCTTCTCTCAGGGGAAATTCGGAAACGACGATTCGTTTCGGTTTGCCCCGGGAAGCGGACGGTCAGAAAACCACTCTGCGTATTTACGATATATTGGGCAGGGAAGTGATTACCCTTTACAACGGGCCAATGCAGAAAGGATATCATAAACTTAGCTGGAACGGACGTAATCAATTGGGACAACTGGTTGCTTCGGGGCTTTATTTCTACCGGCTGAAGAGTGGAAAGAAGTCGCTGGTTAAAAAGATGCTCTTTGTACATTAAATGTAATGACTTGTTTTCGGGCTTTAATTCGAAGAGAATTGAAGCCTTTTTTTATACCCTAACTTGCAGCATTGGAGCAACTATTGTAATTTCCATTGGCGGCGAATCTGTTAATCAAGCCGCGCAAAATAGCGGGCAATAGTCCGGCCGGGGCGAATATCCCAATATGGATTATACCGCCGTCAAATTTCAGCCACAGGACCCCTTAAGGGCAACCGGGGTGCTAAGCGGTATAAAAAATTCTCTCTTACATAAATGGAAGAAAAATGGTAGAGATTCAGTTACTCGATGAAAAAAAACTCTCCGAGGTTTTGGATTTGTGTAATCAGAACATGGAGTTTGATCATCTGAGTGAAACCCTGTTGCGCGAAAAAATATATGATGACGCGAACTACGACCGACGGCTTCATTTTACAGCCTATGGGGAAGGGCAGGTAGTAGGATTCGTTAGCGGTGTTATGCGTGAAATTGGCGCGGAAAAAATCGGTTATATCAAGCTGATGGTGGTTCGTAAGGAGTACAGAAGACGAGGTATCGGCAAAGAGCTGTATGAGCGTCTGGAAAACATATTATACGAGCAGGGTGCGTCCAAAATACGGGTTTATGATGTGCCGTTTAATTATTTTATGCCCGGTATTGATCCCAGATATACGCCGGCACTCGCTTTTTTTGAAACGCTCGGCTTCCGGCGTTTCGCAGATACCAGTAATTTAATAGTGGATCTTAAACAGGACTTTGACACCGCCGGGGATGAAGAAAGGTTAAAAGCGGAAGGGATTGAAATCAACCGGGCCGGATATGAAGAACGGGATGAGATCCTGCACTTTGTGGATGAATCTTTTCCTCTCTGGCGCACGGAAGTGGAAAACACGTATAATTCTCTTCCGATTAGCCTGCATATCGCCCGGCAAAAGGGGGAGGTGAAAGCCTTTTCCGCTCATAACGGCAATAATTTCGGGACGGGTTGGTTCGGCCCGATGGGGACTCACCCCGATTTACGCGGCAAGGGGATCGGCGGTATTTTATTAAAAAGATGTTTACAGGACATGAAAGAGTGGGGACTGACGCAATCCATTATCCCCTGGGTGGGTCCTATTCGTTTTTATGCTTATTATGTCAATGCCCGTGTGGATCGGGTTTTTTGGCGCTATGAAAAAGTTTTAAAACCGGTCCATTAAACAATTTCGGATGTGGCGTGTATAACTTTTTATTATTAGGGCTAATCCCGAAAAAAAGAACCTGCATCCAATAAGAGATTATTTATTAGAAATTTACATTCAGATTTAGTACATTTAGCACTTTCTGTTATATTCTGAAAGATTTTATGACGAAAATTAAAACAGCCTTGGTCTTAGGCGGCGGCGGAGCCCGGGGACTGGCCCATATCGGAGTCCTGAAAGCCCTGCAGGAACAGGCCATTATTCCCGACGTAGTCACCGGTACCAGTATGGGGGCCCTGGTAGGTGCCGTCTATGCTCAACATCCCGACGCTGAATTTGTGGAACATAAATTCCGGGAATTCTTAAATAGTGAAGCTTTCCAATCTCTGGGCGGTATGCGCTTTCGGCAGGCCAGAGGCTATGAACCGGATGATCTTCTGCATCAAATCAGTAAAGAATTCAAACGACGCATCGTTATTAATCTCGCCGCCTACCGCAAGAGTCTTTTAAAATCGGAACGCCTGCTCAATGCGATCAACGAACTTTTGGAGGACACCGATATACGGGAAACTAAAATCCCCTTTTGTTGTGCTGCCGTGGATTTGATTACCGGCAAAGAGATCTATTTTAAGCAAGGTTCCATACGTC
>JALSTK010000091.1 GCA_026983775.1 Calditrichia bacterium | reverse complement strand
CGGTGGGGAAGCACCGTTATAATAAATTTCGCTGATAACCAGATTGGAAGCAAAAACAGGTTTCAGTAGGATCTGTAAAGAATCTCCGGGATCGCTTAAAGCCACGGAAGATACCGTTCCCACCAAAGTAATACTCTCCTGAAGTCCGATATATTCTTTAACTATTTCCATGGAATAGTCCTTCTTGGCACTGCAATTATATATATCGGGAATGATATTTGAAATAAGAGCCACACCATCGGAATCGGTTACAGCCTTATAGGAAATTGAATAGTTTACGGAATGAAGCTCCAATTCGGCTCCGGCCACTCTCTTCGTATTGCCGATTTGCCGGGTTACAAAACTGGTATCCGTGGTCACAACCCGGATGGAAAATTGCCGGGAGCCTTCGGTTGTCAATTCTTTTTTACACTTTTGCAGAAGAACAAATGCTAAAAAAATAATGACGATAATTTCAAATCGTTGCATTTAGTTAAACCGCTTTATATAGTTAACCAAATCATCAAAAACCGTACTTAATTCCACTCCGTAAAAAATTTCCGGATTCCTTCTAAGGTAAGATAATGAACCCGGAGGGACACGTTTCCTTAAATAGAGCGGACGGTAATTCAATAAATTATTCACAAAAAAAGAAACTTCCGAGCCCTTCCATAATTCTTTGCTGACCCGCAAATTCATCAGCCATAAATCGGGCATATTTTCCCAGGTGGATTGATATTGCGCGAAGATTCTGCGAATGCCCGAATATTTTTCACTGCCCCGTTGTGACGGAGAAATTTCGTGGCGTTGCCCGTCCTGCGTGATGTATCCCAGAGCCAGAGAATCGGATAATCCGGTGAGTCGGTTTTTTTCCATGGCTATTTGCTGCAGGCTTAATGTAAACCATAACCCCAGAGATTTGACCGTACTATCGAATCGATAGTGAATGAGTAATTGCTCACTTTTGCTGGCTGTTGCCTGCCAATAAGGAATAATTTTTTCATTAAATCCACTTACCTGACGCAGTCCTCCATACTGGTAATGCTCTTTTCCCCAACTACTTTCAGTGACATGATAGGCAGCGTCCACTTTCACAGTGATATTAATCATAGGGATTTTCTTTGTAACAACAGACAGCTCCAAGCCTTCTGAAAGGGATTGCACCCCGTTGATTACCCTTTTGTAGTCCAGAAGTATCGTGTCGCTCGGAATGCTTATTTTCGTATCCGGCCAGTAGGGATAGGAATGTTTTACGAATGAAATCGGTGTAAATTCCGAAGTCTCAAAACCGTTTCGTGTTTTCTCCTGAAAATAGGTTAAAGAAAAACCGACCTCTTTAATGCGCTGGTCCAGACTCATTTCTATCTTCTCTCTAGTGAACGCCTGGAGATGCCGGTTGGTACGGTCGATAACCTGCGTATTGACGATAGCGAGACGATTCTGCGGATTTTGCGGATCGTAGTACATGGAATCAACGATATCAAAATAGACGGGATTGGGATAGATCATACTAAGTGTTGGAGATTTGGCCGTCTTGCCATAGCCGGCACGGAGCTGCGTTTTCGGCGTCAGATAGTACACAAAATTCAATCGTGGATTAAGGAAGGTCCCGTGATCCGTCTTACTGAAACTGTGCACTCCGAACAGATCCAGACGGCTTCCGAATTGCAAAGAGAAATCCCGCCAGACATGTCCGCTCAGTTCATCCTGGACATAAAACGAAAGTTGGTTCAACCCAGGTATAGAACTGTAAGGCCTCGGACGGTCTCCTTCATTGGCAAAACTACGCGGAGGTTTATTTAAATCAAAGATACGCCCCGGCCCGTTATTGAACTCGTAGCGGACAGTAGAGCCGATTTCCCATTTATGGAAAAATCCGGCCCTTAAAAATTGATTTTTATAGACCAGCTGACCGAATAAATTCCAGGCCCGGCCTTTGACCCATAATTTGGAAAGATATTGCTGAACAAAAATCCCTTCGCTTAAGCCCGGCTGTAATCGCGTACCAATGACACCGATATCCCGGCTTACAATTCTCTTAATATAAGAATCCTGACGATTCATGTTTACAGAAAAGAGAGCGGATATCCTCTGTTTTTTTTGAAAGCGATATAAAAAATTCGTGTTAAAACGAATTTGGTAATTGCGGTTATAGCGTACGGTCTGTAAAAGATCACCGGGCCGTATTTTCTGTTCATCCAGGGTTCGGGTATAATAGAAACGGTTGGTCCAGTCTAATTTTTTTTCAAACAAGTGAGAGAAAAAATTAATCTGACCTCCGATTCTGGCGTATGAATCTCCCGGAATACGTATATTTCTTAAGCTCTTGGCATAATTTACATTAAAATTTGCCGAATGGTTCGTCCAACGGTAGCCACCGGCCACATTATATTCATGATTCCGGGGATTGTATTTATATTTTATCCGGTAGGGTGTATAACCGCTTTGGGTTTCTACGACCACGGCTCCGGCACTCAAGTCTCCATACTTTGCCGAGGGTATGCCCCGGATGACTTCTATACTTTTGATATTATCGGCAGGCATCTGTCTGAGGTCTATTCCGGAGTTAGCCGTAACCCGATAAGCCCCTCCTAAATTTAGATCCGTATCGATCTGCATATTGGCATTATTCGATAAGGGGACTCCATCCACCAGGATTTGCGTACCCAGGGCCGCATTGCGATTGGCCTCATCCGTGGTCGACAATTGTCTTAACTCGATCTGTTTCACATTTTCCAGACCGGGATTCGAAAATTTTTGACCGGGAATTAATTCCAGTATATCCCCCAGACTTGATGCCTGAATATGTTCGATTTCTCCGGAAGAAATCCTGGTTGTGGTCGCCGGCTCTTCCGGTAAAAGCTCCCGATCCGCCGTTACCTCTATCCCGCCGATATAAAATCGCCGCCCTTCTTTCAGGCTTTTCTGTAAATAGATGACATCATACCAGCTTTGTCCTTTTGCAACCTTTACATTTAATAAAACCGTCTTGCCGTAACCGGGTGCCATAAAAGTAAGAGTATAGCTTCCGGGATGAATATTTTTAAATAAAAATGATCCGTCTTTATTGCTGTAAACTAAGCTGTCCAGTTCCTGTATACGCACTAAAACTTTCGGTAATCCTCTGTCGCTCCCTACGCTCAGAACCCTTCCGGCAATATATCCGTTATCTTTAGCGAATAAAGGAACAAATAAGAGGCACCAAATAAATAGAATGAAGACAAAACTAATATTTTTTTTCATGAAAAATCTGTGCTCATTCGTACGAAAATTGCATATGAAGGCTGTTCCGAAAAACAATAACAAAATTTTTTCCCTTTGTCGGGCCGTTTTACCCGATACATGATCGGGCAGACAGAAACGAATTTTTGTGAACCGTCTTCTATTATTAAAAAAACTCTTTTTATCCTTTTAATAAAAATGAACCAATTGCAGCAGGATATTCAAATCGGATCGCGATCTTACGGATTGAGTGGATTGAATGGTATTCTTTGCACCCCAGCGGGTCAGAATATCCAGCCGGAAATGGTTCCATGTATATGCGGAAGCAAGGCTGACGCTCAGACCTTTGTAATCATGGAAATAGTTCCAAACGGGTGCTTCTTTGTAAATTTGATACGCAATAGCTCCCCGCAACTGAATCGCCCGGCCCGCCTGCCAGTCCAGCCCCATGTTGTACTCGGTATTCCGAATAATTCCCTTACGGTAACGGTGCGCCAGATAATCATTTCTTCTGGGATTAAAATATCCGTAATGAATTTCCGTAGCCAGTTTTAAGGGCAGGATAGACAGGTTTCTTGCATAACCGATTCTTATTTGATGGAGCGTGTAAAAATCCTGATCGATCATAAAGCCGGCCACCGGCTCTTTGGCCCAGTCTTCGATATAGCGGAAATAGTAACCGAGAGCCAGCAGATTCCTTCTTCGGGAATCAGGGAAAAACCGCCAGGTACCGTTTAAAAAATAGTGCTGAGCCTGATAATAACCGTTACGAACCCGAATAGCCCCGCCGTCAAACACCTCCTGCCAGCGATAATAATAACCGCCAAAGAGCACACCCTCATTTCTTTTATCCTTATAACTGAAGGAAGGCCGAATTTCCCATCCCCTGTATTTTGCCGTTCGATCCGCTTTGGAAATCAGAGAAATATACCGGAACTCCCCCCGGTAACGAAAAACAAAAGGAACCTGCCCATTCGGCTGCTCAACCAATTTTGTAATATCACGGACATCATAGGGTCGAAGAGATAAACCTATATTTATCTGATCCGACAAACAATAGGCAAGATCGAAACTGGCCCCAATGGAACGGTGAATAATTTCCGGCCGGGTAAAAACATCTTTTAAACCACGGTCAATTCTGTAATCGATCGATGCTCCCAGATAGAAATCAGGCGCAATCTTTCTGCTATAGGCAACAAAAACCTGTGGCCCGCGGTATAAAAAGTCACCTGGAGTGGAATCGGTATAAACAAAAGGATCCAGAGCGTAAGGCTCGGGCTCAATGGATCGGTTCACTCTTTGAAAATAATTTATATTGTACTGCATTTGACCGTAAAAAACATCCGACGACTCCAAATGTTTCTGACCGGAAAAAATAATTCGATTCAGATAAACACCGTCCGCATCCCAATAGCGTTTCAAATCACCGTGTGACCCCGAACTGTTCAGACTGTAACGACTCCAGTTCCGTCGATCGCTCCGCTTTAGCCAGGCCATATTTCCGGCAAATTGATAGAGGTCCAGCCGGACATCCGGACCGGGAAGAGTTAAATTCATGCCCTGATCCTGACCAAGAGAACCGTTTGTTTCCTGGCCGAAGGCCATAGCGACCATCCAAACAAGAATAAGAAATAATTTAGATATTGGTTTCATTTTTCTCTTTTATTTATGTTGCCAACCCGGTGTGGGAGTGTCCAGGTTGATAAAATCAAGGCTACTGTTATCCGTATCGAATCCGGCACTGCGGCGTTCGGTGGATTTCCCGCTGTATTTGGCAATCCCTACTCCGGCAAAACCGGCATCCAGACGGGTGGTAATTTCCTTCTGTTTCTCACTGTTGGCACTGTATTCCACGGCATCGAGCACCGTATTCACCGGAACATGGATATACTGGTAACCGTGCGATGAAACTTCTCCATAATAATAACCTGTGCCGTCCGCCAGGATAACCGCATCGTGTACCAGGTTGATCATAAAATCCGTCGAATTGCCCGGAATGGCGTTTACCACGTTCGGAACGTCCGGATTATCCAGGTCCCCACCGTAGGGATTATAAAATTCCCAGTCGGCTCCGCTTAAGTCCAGGGCATTATCAATATAGGCCGAATGATCGGCGGCATCCTGGGCCACAACCACAAACTGATGCGGTTCAATGGGATAGGTTCGACCGGTCCTGGGCTCCCCGGGAAATTGATAGACATAGATAACCTGAATATAATCCAGAGAATCCATGGCCGGATTGTGATAGGCTCGGTTGCGGCACAGAATCATTCCATCGAGATATCTGGTTGAATCACTGGCATTGTAGAGTTCCACGAACTGATCATAGAAATAATAGGCACGATTTACCGGACCACAATAATATACTTCGTTAATGACTACATCGGAATGGAGTGATAAACTGGTTTTGATGGTATCTAATTGCACCTTTTCCGAATAAACATGGGCCACGGCATGCCCTTTGAGGGTAACCTGACTGGTCGCTCCGTTTTCGGGATTAACATAAGTGGTATCCTTCACCAGACTGATTATATAATCGGCAGCCGGAATATCCCTGAAAACGGCCCGCCCCAGACTATCGGTTTTGGCGACATAACGGGCAAAGGTATGAGGATCTGCATTATACAACCTGGATTCCAGGGTTACCCGGGAATAGGCCACCGGTGCGTACCCTAATTGTTCATTTACAGCGATCACTCCGCTGCCGTCCGCAAAAATAGCGGTCAGACATAATCGTCCGTCTTTTTCGGTAGGGGCCTGGCGGGCACAGGAACTAAACATCAATATTAATAATCCGGTTATCAGAATCCGAATTTTTTTCGCGATACGCATTATCCTTTTCCCCTGTATGTGCGCTCTGCTATCCTCTTAGTATTTTGTAAAATTCACTTTTTCTTAAAAAAATCATCCAGCCTGGTACTGAAAGCGATGCCCCAGAACATATCCGGATTTCGGGCGGTAAAGGTGCCGTAACGATTTATATAATAAGCCGGATCATTCAGGATATTGGTGACATAGAGTGAAATTTCGGCCCCGCTAAAGAGAGATTTACTGGCTACAATACTGAACAGCCATTTATTGTTGGGCTTACTGGTGTCTACTTCCGTATTAAGGGTATTCAGAGTTCTGTCCAGTCCCATGCGTGTGGAAGTTTCCGCATCGATTCTAACGATTTTCCCCTCCTCGTAATAGCCTTTGGCCTGCCTGATATGTTCTTTATTTGCCGTGAGCAAACTCTGGTCCCATAGAACCTGTTGCGCTTTAAAAGTCAGCCAGATACCGAGCGGTCGGGCAATATAATCCACCAGATAATTTATAACCGTACGTTGATGCCAGGAGATTGAAGGGTTGTAAAAGGGAAGAATTTCCATATCCCGGGGAACCACCCATCCCGATGAAAGTGTATCGCCCCGGGTATATGTATGGCCGGTGGATACAAATAGGGGAAAATCGTGTTCTCCGGTCTTGGAAAAATTAAATGCCGCGCTTACCCGAAAGCGCATATTCAAAGATGGGATACGATGGGTACGTAGACTGAACTCCAGCCCGCTGCTTTTGGTCCATCTCAGATTGGCCGCCTTTTTATTTTTCCTGCCCGGATCCAGGATACTTTCCGTTTCTTCTTTACCTTCCTCTTGCGGCCAGTGCGGCCAGAAATAGCGATGATATATAAAAGGTTCGGTCATGGACCATGGAAACTTGTCTGTAAACTGATAGTAGCCCAGGATACTCAATCCTACCTGGCCTATCTGCTGATCGAATCCGATCTCGTATTTCGTGCTCTGATATCCTTTCAGGAAAGGAGAGGATTGATCAAAGATATAGGTACTCACCAAGGGAATCGTTTCAACCGTATCTTTATAACCTCCCCGACCGTCTTCGATGCGCACGGTTGTTCGGCCCGAGTCCACCACATCCAGATAGTACGCTTCCGGATAGAGCATGCTCAGGCCCGGTGCTTTGGATGATTTACCATAGCTAAAGCGAAGCTGAGTACGTTTGAAGGGCCGCAGTTTCAAACCGAAACGGGGATTAAAGAAGGTACCCTGGTCGGCCTGGAACACGTCCTTGTTTTGAAACAGCCTGAACGGTTTAAAACTCTCGGGATTATAGCTATCGATACGAAATCCGGCATCAAGGGTAAAGGGCAAAAACCATTTTCCTGTAATCCGATCTTCGAAAAACAGAGCCAGTTGGACAATGCCCGGAATATCGTCAAACGAACGGGGGCGAAGGGTAGAACCGTTCGGCGGATATAAAATATTGAATCTTTTTCCGGGGCCTGTGTTTTCATCCTTCTGAAATTCCATACCTCCTAAAAAACGATGTAATATATTACCGGTAAAAACCTTGCGGCTTATCTTTAATTTTGACCCGAAGCTCCATTCCTTGCCGGTGGTAGTAACATCGGAGAAATAAACCGGATCGGCGATAATAGCCTCCCTGGTTCCGGCGCTTACGCGATCGGTAATATATCCTAAATCCCGATGTTCCATCTTATGTCGCCAGCTATTCCGATTCTTAAAATCAATATAGTTGCGCCAGTAAATCTTGCTGACTTTATTAGGCGCCCAATGCCATATCTGGGAATAGGTCAGCTGATAATCGCGATTATAGGCCCGGGTTACCGTGCTGTCGATTTTGTAATTGTTTTCTTCCAACCTGCGTCCGTACTGAAATTTTTGATCCAAAACAACCTGTTTACGGAAAAAGGAGGTAGATGCTTTTAAAGCGGCACTCAGGCGATGATATTCATCTCCGGAGATGCGGATATTACGTTCGCTATAACCATAATTAAAATTATAGACAAAATCCGTTTTCCACAGATGCAGACCGCCCATCCAGTTGGCTTCTCTGGTATCCGGATTATTTTTTATTTTAATACGGTTGGGAATGTTTCTCATCTTGGTTTTAACGACAATCACACCGGCTGAATTATCACCGTATTCCACACCGGATATGCCGGACATCACTTCCACTTTGGCGATATTTTCGGCAACCACATTGCGCAAATCGTATTGCCATCCCGCGGTTTGCGGAACCGTTGATCCATAGCCGACACCGCTTCCGGTTTGCAGATCGGCATTATTGGTCAGCGGTACATCATCCACCACAACCTTTGTACCGAAAGCGGAGGCCTGATCACCGAAATTTCTCAGATTAACACTCTGCTTTTTGCTCAAACCGAGATTACCCGTTTTTTCATTGCCGGGAATCATCTCCAGAACATCGGCCAGACTATTAGCTTGCATATGTCTGATCTCTCCCCCGGAAATCCGGTGCACCGTCTCCGGTTCATCAGGCAATAGTTCCCGCTGAGCCGTTACTTCGATCCCGCCGATTTCAAGGAACAGATACTCCTTTTCATCTCCTGGATACATTTCCACACTTAAGCGCTTTATATGATGAGCCAGCACCCTTACATCAGGGATGATCAGGGAATAGAAACCTTTTTTCTGAAATATCAGGTAATATTTTCCAACGGGAATTTTTTTTAAAAAGAAAAAACCGTGGTTGTTCGTCTGTGTGGAAATATTTTTTTCCTGGAGACGGACGATAACTTTTGGCAGGTACATACCACTTTGGGCGTTTTTTACGGTACCCCGGACCCCCCCTCTCTGGGCCAGGACACTTCCCCCGAAGAATATGAGCAAAAAAGCAATTTTTAATTTAAACATTGGGAACATGTGTTTGTCTTGTATTAAAATATACAAAATACTTAATAATTATCAAGATTAATTTGTTTTAATGACAAACCAATTAACTTTCTTCCCGTGGGAGTGCTCTTTGCGGAAAAGATGGGAATTTTCAGGAATTTTTCTTATCTTCAGGAGCAGTTATGCAAAATCCGCCGAACAGCAAAAAATCCGATCCCATCGCTTCCCATCCTAAGAAGTGGATTCGGATCGGATTTATACTCATTACTCTCTGGAATGGGGCCATTGTTACGGCTCCTCTTCTTTCTCAGGCTAAGGCTCATTGGCTGCAAGCGCTTGGCAGCGGCATCTATTTTTTTATGGATCCGGTCTGCCATCAACTGCCGGAACGCAGTATCTTTCTGCAACATTTGCCATTGCCGGTATGTGCCCGCTGTACGGCAATCTATTTGGGAGGATTCTTCACTTTCCTGGCTGCACTGGTAAGCCGGTCGTTAAAACCCTGGTCCAAATCGGCTTTGGGCAGCCTTGCTTTACTGGCTGTTATCGGTTTATTAGCCGAAAAACTGCATGTATTACCGGATTTGCTGGAAATCCGTTTTATGAACGGATTACTGCTGGGCATTCTTATTTTCCGAGTAGTAGTGGAAGCTTTGCTTGTACCTGTCACCAATCATGGAGTTAGAAAATATCATGGATAGTCGTTTACTGTATCGGGCCGCCATCCTGGGTGGAGCCGTATCCGCCCTAACGGACGCTGTTCCTCTTTTAAATATTGTGAATTGTTTATGTTGTCTGGGGATTGCTTCCGGGGGGATTGTAGCGGTCTTGTATCTGCGTTCTCAGGGTATTAACCGGCCTTTTACCATGCCTGAGATTTTTCGTATCGGTTTACTGACCGGGATCTTCGGTGCCTTTGGTGCATTTTTGTTTCACTACCTTGTCTTTCAAATGGTGGGCAACTGGCAAATTCAATGGATTACCAACATGATTGATCATATGGCAGAAGTCCCGCCTATGTGGGAAGATATATACGAAAAATTACAGTCCCCCGAATTTCAGGGCTTTGCCGGTTGGAGTATTCTAATTCGCTCTCTGATCATCTTTCCCGTTTTCACTTACGGGGGAGCGCTTCTCACCAATCAATGGTTGATTAAAAGGAACCGGGGCTGATTCTTATTCGGAAGGCTGGGCAGCAACCATTTCCAATTGTTTGCTGCGTTCTTCTACCTGCAGGGCCTCGATTAGCTCTTCAATTTCACCTTCCATGATGCGATCCAGTTTATATAAGGTAAGGCCGATGCGATGATCGGTTACTCTTCCCTGAGGGTAGTTATAGGTACGTATCTTGGCGCTGCGGTCACCGGTACTGACCATGGATTTTCGCTGAGCGGCTATTTCCGAGTTATGTTCGGCTATGGCTAAATCCAGCAGGCGGGTACGTAAGACCTTCAGCGCCTTGTTTTTATTCTTTAATTGTGATTTTTCATCCTGGCAGCTAACTACCAGTCCGGTCGGTAAATGGGTAATACGCACGGCCGAATCGGTGGTATTGACACTCTGGCCGCCGGGACCGCTGGAACGATAAACGTCAATCCGTAATTCATTGGGATCGATTTGCACATCCACTTCTTCGGCTTCCGGTAAAACCACCACGGAAACCGCAGAGGTATGAACCCGACCCTGCGTCTCTGTTTCCGGAACCCGTTGAACCCGGTGCACGCCGCTTTCGAATTTCAAGGTTCCGTAAACATTGTGCCCCTCAATGGAAAAGATGATCTCTTTAAAACCGCCTCGTTCCGATGGGTTGGAACTCATGATATCGGTTTTAAAATGATGACGTTCACAAAATCGTGTATACATACGGAACAGATCTCCGGCAAAGATACCCGCTTCATCCCCACCGGTACCGGCCCGGATTTCCATAATCGCATTTTTATGATCATCCGGATCTTTGGGAATAAGTAAAACCCGTAATTGCTCTTCATATTTTTCAATGCTGCTCTTTAATTCATCCATTTCCGCCCTGGCCAGATCAACCAATTCAGGGTCTTCATTGGCTTCGATAATTTCTTTATGACCTTCCAGTTCATTCACCGCTCTCAGATAAGGTTCACCAACCTCCATAATTTTTGAAATATCACTATGTTCGCGGGATAGAGCCGTAAAACGCTGATGATCCGCGGCCACATCGGGCAATGAAAGTTGCCGATCCAATTCCTGCAGGCGTTCTTTTAATTTGAGTATTTTTTCTTTCATTTTGTTCTCCTCAGGCCGAAGTAAATACCACTTCCGATTCGACAACCGGTTCAGCCACCAGTTCACTTTTTAAATCTTCACCCAGGGCGGCTTGTAAAGCAACAATTCCCACTTCCAGTTGCCGGTCATCCGGCTCGCTGGTGGTAATTCGCTGCAAGCCCAGACCAGGGGCAATTAAAATCCGGACAATGGGGTTGTCTATATTATTCGCCGAGGCCTTCAAAGCTTCATAACTCAACCCGCCGACAAAGGGAATCAACGGCAAATGGACAGCCAACCGCGTCAGCAGGGTGATATTGCCGGTCCACAAAATAATAATTGTATCGACAATGGCAAAGAAAAATAAACTGATCAGCATGACAATTACCAGGAAACTGGTTCCGCAACGGGGATGAAAGGTCGTATATTTACGGGCATTGGGGACGGAAAGCTGC
This sequence comes from Calditrichia bacterium, assembly GCA_026983775.1. GTDB lineage: Bacteria > Calditrichota > Calditrichia > Calditrichales > Calditrichaceae > JALSTK01. The sequence continues at coordinate 46,916 of JALSTK010000091.1, read as the reverse complement.
ACTTTATCTTCAAAAGCAAAAACGCTCTTATGCTCTGCACCGTGGTATTCGAACAAACGTTTCACATCTTTCATAAATGAGATGCCCCAGATATAAAGCAAAAAGAGGGTGATCCGAATCAGGCCTGCCACCAGATTAAAGGTCAGAGCCTGTTTTTCAATATTGAAAAGATGGGTCGTTAAATAGAGCGGCAAAACGAAAAAAGCCGCCACCCCGATGATCAAAGCCAGACCCACAGAAAAAACAGCATGCATGGTGGACATACCCTGTTTTTTCTCCTTTTTCTTTGTTTTATTCCCCTGGGCAGCTTCCTTTGCTTCAAGGTCTTCCATGGCTTTATCTGCAGACCATTGCAGGGTTTTAATACCCAGAACCATCACTTCAATTAAAGTAACGGCTCCGCGAATAATGGGAATATTCAAATATGTATAGCGCTGAATCAAGGACTGAAATTCCAGTACCTTAACTTCAATTTTCCCGGAGGCTCTGCGTATGGCTGTGGCAATTCGTTTCGGAGAGCGCATCATAACCCCTTCAATCACAGCCTGTCCACCGACCGGCATAATTTTTTCTTCCGTATTATTTGTCATTTTTTCTCTCAATATTCATCCTTTTAAAACAACTCAGATAAAAAAAAACGGAATGCAATGGTTGTTCCCCATCTCATTCCGCCTTAACACTTTCCACACCCCGCAGGGCGGGTTATTTTCGGTTATATTTACGCATAAACTTTTCTACCCGACCGGCAGAATCAACCAGTTTCTGTTTCCCCGTATAAAAGGGGTGGCAAGCGGAGCAGATTTCTACTTTTAAATCGCCTACTGTGGAACGAGTCTGAAATGTATTTCCGCAGGCACAGGTTACCGTACCCATTTTATATTCAGGGTGGATTCCTTTTTTCACTTTCAAGCCTCCTGTAGCATCCTTATTATCAAAGCCTTCGAATATAATATAATTTCTTACAGATTTCAAAATTATTTACTAAGAATTCATGGCCCGCAGAAAATCCTTGTTGCTCTTGGTTTCGGACATCTTCTCCAACAGAAATTCCATGCCTTCGATGATATTCATTTCATTGAGCAGTTTACGTAATATCCAGATTCTCGATAACTCTTCTCTGCTAAGCAGCAATTCTTCCTTACGCGTGCCGGAGCGGTTAATATCGATGGATGGGAATATACGCCGATCCGTTAAACGTCGATCCAGAACCAGTTCCATGTTGCCCGTACCTTTAAATTCTTCGAAAATAACTTCATCCATGCGGGAGCCGGTATCGATCAGAGCGGTGGCCATAATGGTTAAACTGCCCCCTTCTTCGATGTTACGGGCCGAGCCGAAAAACCGTTTCGGTTTTTGCAGGGCATTGGAATCCACACCACCGGACAATATTTTACCGCTGTGCGGTACCACCGTGTTATGAGCACGGGCCAGACGGGTAATACTATCCAGTAAGATCACCACATCCTTTTTATATTCCACCAAACGTTTGGCTTTTTCCAAAACCATCTCCGCCACCTGCACATGACGTTCGGCCGGTTCGTCAAAGGTGGAACTGATCACTTCGGCATCTACCGAACGTTGCATATCCGTCACTTCTTCGGGTCGTTCATCAATTAAAAGCACCATCAACTCCACTTCCGGATGATTGCGGGTAATGGAGTTGGCAATTTTTTGCAAAAGAATGGTTTTACCGGTTCTGGGCTGGGCAACGATTAATCCGCGCTGACCCTTGCCGATCGGGGTCAATAAATCCATGATGCGCATCGAATAATCCTTGCGGTCCGTCTCTAAGTTAAGCCGTTCATCGGGATAAAGCGGGGTTAAGGTGTCGAACAGATTGCGGGTACGGGCCTTGTCCGGGCTCTCAAAATTGACCGCTTCCACACGCAACAGGGCGAAGAAACGCTCATTCTCTTTGGGAGGACGAATTTGACCGGTAACCGTATCACCGGTTCGCAGCCCAAAACGCTTGATTTGTGAAGGAGAAATATAGATGTCATCCGGCCCGGGCAAATAGTTATAATCCGGTGAACGCAGAAATCCATATCCGTCGGGCAAAATTTCCAGTACACCCTTGGAAAAGATCAAACCTTCCTGAGCAGTCTGTTCCTCCAAAATACGAAAGATCAGTTCCGACTTTTTAAGACCCGATATACCGGAAACATTCAAATCTTGAGCAATTTTGGTTAATTCGGTAATTTTCTTCTTTTTTAGCTCTTCAATATCTAACATGATAAAACCCCATATGTTGAAATTCGGTAAAATGCATAGCAGGCAAATAAGATGATTTAAAAGAAACGATACTAATTACGGGGAATGTAAAATGGTACCGCACTAATAGAATTAATTTAATGTAATTTACTCTTCCCAAAAAAACATGTCAAATTAATTTATTTTTTTCATTAGAGGACCGATTAAATAGTGGCTGCCCATTACAAGCAACCATTCATCCGCTTTTTGTTCTTTTAAACAACTTTCGTACGCTGCCTGCAAATCTTTAATTAAAATAACGGATTTACCCTTCTCCTTAAAAGCGGCAGCCAAAACTTCTCCGGAAAGACGGCGATGTGTTTGCGGTTCGGTGACAACTATCCGATCGACACGGGATGAAAGATAGCCAACAATTTGTTCATGATTTTTATCGTCTACCAAACCCATCAGTAAAAACAGTTTTTTCCCTTTTAGCATGGAAAGCACGAATTCCGTACTTCGTTCGATGCCCTGTAAATTATGGCTAACGTCGAAAATAACCCGTGGTTCCCTTTGGACGGTTGTCAGGCGGCCGGGCCACTGTTTTTTTGAAAGTACAGTTCGTAGACGATCTTCATCCAAGGATCGATGCACTTGATATAAAAAATCGCTGGATACCAGATAGGCCAGGGCGATGTTTTCCACCTGAAAAGGGGCGCACTGGGCCGAACGCAAACCGGCTATCGTTCGCTTGGTCCTGCGATCGGTCCAGTTAAATACCATTCCATCCAAATGGCTTTCCCTGATTTCAATATCCAGCCAATCGGGGAGATATTTCCACTCTTTTCCGATACGGGCTCTCTCTTTAAGAATCGGCAGTACTTGTGTTTCTTGCCTGGCTGAATAGACCGTGGCCTGCGCTTTGATGATCCCGGCTTTTTCCGCAGCTATCTCGCTAAGCCGATGTCCCAATTGCTTTTGATGGTCCAATTGCACGGGCGTAATCACGGTACGCTCCGCCTGAACAATGTTGGTTGAGTCCAGTCTTCCCCCCAGGCCGGTTTCAATCACAGCCACATCCACCTTTTTATGGCGAAAATAAGCCAGCCCCAGAGCGGTCGTGGTATCGAAAAAAGTGGCCTTACGTTGTAAGATGAGGGGCTTCATCTCTTGCCAGAACTCTCTGATATAATCTTTTTCAATATAAGAGCCGTTCACCCGAATCCGTTCCCTGAAATCCGTTAAATGGGGGCTGGTAAACAGGCCCACATCCAGGCCGCTTTGTTGTAACAATTCTGCAATAAAAAAAGCGGTGGAACCCTTTCCATTCGTACCCGCCAGATGGATGACCGGAAAGGCGAATTGCGGCTGATCCAAAGCAGAACAAAGAATCCGGATATTTTCGAGGCCCAGCTTGATCGCAAATTGTTGCAGATCATATAATTCGGCAATTATTCGGTCATAGGTTGGCATAATTCAGACTTTTCAGGCAGGAAAAACAGACCTTTCCAAAAGAACCGGATGACAAAATGATTCCTTCACCCGTGTAGAGTAATTCCTTAAATCAGTAATCGAGAGTCGGTTCATTCTTATTTGGAGGAGACCTTCTGAGCATTTAATTGTTCGCTTACCATGCCATAGCGCCGTTCACGATGGATAAAATCCCATACGGCATCGATTAAATGGGGTTTGCGAAATTCAGGCCAGGGAGTGGGAGTAATATAAATTTCTGCATAGGCAATCTGCCACAGCAAAAAATTACTGATGCGGCGCTCTCCGCCGGTGCGGATAATCAGATCCGGATCAGGCTGACCACTGGTAGACAACAAGCGACTGATAGTTTCTTCGGAAATTGACTGCGGCTGGATCACACCCTCTTTTATCTGCTGACCCAGGTGTTTCATTACATCTACAATTTCCTGACGTCCACCGTAACTAAGAGCAACATTCAAATTCAAACCGGTGTTATTTTGAGTACGTTTCACTGCGGATTGCATGGCTCTACGCGCGATCTCCGGCAATTTATTAAGATGGCCGATGGTACGAATCCGCACATTTTGTTTCATCAGACGTTCTATCTGCTTATTGATGGTGGTAACCAGTAACTGCATTAAGGAAGCAACTTCCCAACTGGGCCGTTTCCAGTTCTCTTCGGAAAAAGTGTAAATCGTCAGATAATCGATACCCAACTCACCGCAGACTTCAACAATTTCCTGGACAGAATTAACACCTTCATTGTGCCCGGCTACTCTCGGCAATCCGCGGGACTTGGCCCAACGGCCATTACCGTCCATGATCATACCGATGTGCTTGGGCAGACCCGTATGCTGTCTTAGTTGATCAAATTTTTCCTGGTAATTCACGATTCCTCATTACATAATTTGAATAAACTTGCTAAATTTAAAGCTAAAATAAATAAAGTCAAGTTTATGCGCTTTGTAGAGCCAAAAATTAACCCTAAATATTTTTGAAACATGTGGTCTATATCACTAAAAAACGAGGCAATTCAACCCTCTGGCAACGATCTTCGGAAATTGCTTTTAATCTAAGTATTCGGTATCTTAAAAATTTTAAATTAACAAGGGCATCATGCAGCAACAATATATACGCAATTTTTGTATTATCGCTCATATCGATCATGGTAAATCCACTTTGGCCGACCGTCTGCTCGAGCAAACCCATACCATCTCCCAGCGGGAACTAAAGGACCAGGTACTGGATGATATGGATTTGGAAAGAGAACGCGGTATTACCATTAAATCACATGCCATCCGCATGCACTATAAAGCACGGGACGGCCATGAATATATTTTTAATCTGATTGACACCCCGGGACACGTGGATTTTAGCTATGAGGTTTCCCGCAGTCTGGCTGCTGCCGAGGGTGCTTTGCTGGTGGTCGATGCCGCCCAGGGGATCGAAGCCCAGACCATCAGTAATTTATATATGGCCATTGAAAATGACTTACAAATTATTCCGGTTATTAATAAAATCGACCTGCCCAGTGCCCAGATCGATGTGGTTACCCACCAAATTGTTGAACTGCTCGGATGCGGGGAAGAAGAAATATTACTGGTTAGCGGTAAAACCGGCCAGGGAGTCGATGCCCTGTTAGAAGCCATCATCCGCCACATACCCCCTCCCCAGGGCGATCCCGATGGGAAATTACAGGCTCTTATTTTTGATTCGATATTCGACCCTTACCGGGGCGCCATCAGTTACATCAGGATTTTCAACGGCCGACTCAATAAAAATGATTCCATCCGCTTCTTTAATACGCGCCGTTCGTTCCTGGCCGAAGAGATCGGCATCCTTAAATTAAAACGCGAAGCGGTTAATCAGCTTACTGCCGGGGAAGTGGGTTATCTGGTGTCCGGAGCAAAAAATGTACAGGATACGCGCGTCGGTGATACGGTAACCCATGCTAAAGACGGTGCGGATCAACCTCTTCCCGGATACAAAGAAGTAAAGCCTATGGTTTTTTCCGGCCTCTATCCTGTGGTTACCGAGGACTTTGAAAACTTACGCGAAGCCCTGGATAAATTAGCTCTGAACGATTCGGCTCTTACCTATGAACCGGAAACTTCGAAAGCCCTTGGATTCGGATTCCGGGTAGGCTTTTTAGGCCTTTTGCACATGGAAATTGTTCATGAGCGTTTAGAGCGGGAATTTGATCTATCCATCATCAATACCGTACCCAATGTGGTTTTTAAAATAAACCTGACCAATGGTCGAACCGTTGAAATCGATAATCCGGCGGATTTTCCGGACCCGGTTACAATCGTATCTATTGAAGAACCTTATATTTTTGCCCAAATCATCACCCCTCCCGAATACATCGGGGCCATTATGAAACTAAGTACCGAAAAAAGGGCTATTTTTAAAACAACGGAATATATCGATCCGTCCCGGGCCGATATGCAATTTTTCTTTCCCTTGTCCGAAGTTATTTTTGATTTTTATGATAAATTGAAATCGGTAACCCGCGGCTATGCATCGTTTGACTATGAGTTTGACCAATATCGCGAAAGCAAAATGATTAAATTAGACATTTTGATAAACGGTGAACCGCTGGACGCTCTGTCTACAATTGTCCACATCGATAAGGCTTATGAAATGGGACAAAGGCTCTGCCGACATCTGAAAGAACTCATTCCCCGTCAGATGTTCGAGGTCATCATCCAGGCTGCAATCGGAACCAAAATCATTTCCCGTCAGACGGTAAAAGCCCTGCGCAAAAATGTAACTGCCAAATGTTACGGCGGGGATATCTCGCGGAAACGAAAATTATTAGAGAAACAAAAAGAAGGTAAAAAGCGTATGAAACAAGTCGGCCGGGTAAATATCCCTCAGCAAGCATTTCTGGCCGTACTCTCGATGGAAACCGATAAGAAATAAGGATAAGACCGTGGAATCAAAAAAACGCTATAAAAAATTTACGGAAGGATTATTCACCGCTCTGATCGCAGCCTTAATCATCCGCCAATTCATTATTCAGGCTTACACCATCCCCACCTCATCCATGGAAAACACACTGCTGGTGGGCGATTTTTTATTGGTCAATAAATTTAATTACGGAATGCGCACTCCGGACTGGATCGGTATACCCTACACGAAGATCGGCTTCGACATCCCCTGGTATCGCTTTCCGGCCCTGCACGATCCTAAGCCCTACGATGTAATTATTTTCCACTATCCGCTGGACCACAGTCTGGATTATATTAAACGCTGTATTGCCATCGGCGGTCAGACCGTGGAGGTGATTGATAAAAAAGTGTTTGTGGATGGCAAACCTTTTCCTCAGCCGCCTTTTTCCAAATATATTGATCCCCGTATCTTTAAACGAGGCGAGGGACGATACACTTTCCCCACATTCCGCCATCTCGGCAGCCGGGATAATTATGGCCCCATAACCATTCCTCCCGGTAAATATTGGGCGATGGGTGATAATCGCGACAACAGCGCCGACAGCCGCATCTGGGGATTTGTAGATCATAGTGAGATCGTAGGGCAGGCCCTGATCATCTATTTTTCATGGAATCACAATTTGCCCTGGAGTCGATTCTTCAGTAAAATTCGCTTTGGCCGTATCGGTCAGGTGATCCGATAAGTACGTGCAATCTCATGGCAGCAAATATCAGTTCCAATCCCGGCATTTACCTGCATATTCCTTTTTGTCAAAAGAAATGCCCTTATTGTGATTTTTATTCGGTGGTCGATTCAGAATACCGGGATCATTTCGTAGACGATATCCTAAAAGAAATTGCCCTAATTGCCGGAAGTGTAAAACAAAAGGCTCCGTTTGACACGATCTATTTTGGCGGTGGAACCCCGTCGTTGCTGACTGTCCGGGAGATCGAAACTATTCTGATCGCCCTTTACCATACCTTTTCTTTTAGCGCAACCGTCGAAATTACTCTGGAAGCAAATCCGGGGACCATTGATTTACCACGATTAAAAGCTTATCGTCAGACAGGAATCAACCGTCTCAGTTTAGGTATCCAGAGCTTTATAAACCGGGAGTTACAATTCTTAGGCAGAATTCATGACCGGCAGGAAGCAATTCAGGCCATTGAGATGGCCCGCCAGGCCGGATTCCGAAATTTAAGTCTGGATCTGATTTTCGCCCTGCCCGGTCAAAGTAAGAATGATTGGCTGGAAAATTTACGAATGGCCTTATCTTTCCATCCCGAGCATCTGTCTGCGTATAATCTGATCTTCGAGCAGGGAACTCCCTTTTTCAACCGGATGAAAGCGGGAAAAATCATTCCTAAAAATCCGGACGATGAAGCACGTTTTTTTGAAGCAACTGTGGAATATTTAAGAGAAGCCGGTTTCTTGCCTTACGAAATATCCAATTATGCCCGAAATGAGCAATTTATATCCCGCCATAATTACAAATACTGGACGCATACTCCTTACCTTGGTCTGGGACCTGCCGCCCATTCCTACTGGGATGAAGAACGCCGGGGTAATGTTCGCTCTGTAAAACAGTACCATCAAATGGTACAGAATCGCCGATTGCCGCGCGTTTTTTCCGAGCGAATCGATGCGCATACCCGGGAATTCGAACATATCTTTTTAGGATTACGAACCTATAATGGAATCGATCTGGCTATGTTCGAACAACAATTCAGGCATTCTTTCCTGAATCGTTACGAAACGATCATCACGCCTTTGCTGGATCATAATTTAGCCGAACAAAAGAGAGACCATTTTCGTTTAACCCAGAAAGGTTTATTTATCAGCGATGAAATTTTATCTCAATTTTGGGCCGATCCTCATGTATAAAAAAAGGCGCGCAACGGCTTCGATAGGTATCATTTTCTGTACCCTGGTCTTGCTTGTACTCTTTGCCGTCCCGCCGCCCTCTCTGGCCCAGAGCAATAATAATCAGTTAAAATATGCCCGGTCTCTGGAACGGGTGGGAAGTTACGAAGCCGCCCTGAACGTGTATTTGCAATTATTTCGCAAAGGTAACCGCTCTCCGCTTATCATCGGCGGTATTGAGAAGAGTTATCGGCAATTACACCGTTACAAAGAAATGGCCGATTTTTTCAGTGAACTGATTCGTTATTCTCCGAATCTTGTTTTCTATAAAATAAAATTAGGTAGTGCTCTTTATCTGAGCGATCAAAAGGAGCGGGCCCTGGCCATGTGGCAGAACGTAATTCAGCACAAACCGCAGACTCTGATCAATTACCGGCTTGTGGCCTCGGCCATGATCGAAGTTCGCCTTTATGAGCAAGCAATCAAAGTTTACCGGCAGGCGCTAAATAAATTCCCGAAGGAACATTCCATTTACCGTGAGTTGGGTATGCTGTATCGTGCACAGCTGGATTACGAACAGGCCGTGTCCAATTACCTGATGTATTATCTTTCCGATAGAAGACAAAAATTATACATACGTTCCCAATTGATGGCAATGGCCAGGGATGATCAGGCTACCGGTCGGATTGTCACGGCCCTTCGGGACTTTACGAATCGGCACAAACCGGTGGATCAGGGTTTATCCGAACTACTGGCTGAAATGTACGTCCGGGCTAAACAGTTTGAACAGGCCTTCAACTTATATAAATCCCTGGATAAACATTTTCCCAGGGAAAACTATCTGTCGCGCTTTGCCCGTCAGGCATCGCAAAACGGTGCCCATGATTTTGCCATCCTGGCCTACCGGAACCTGCTTCAAAAGAAATTCAACCGGGAAACAACTTCTGCTCTTCGCTATGCGCTGGCCAAAGAATACTATTTAGCGGGAAAGAAAGCCGGTAACCGGCAAGCAAATTCAGAAAAAAGCCAGAAACTAACCCACCGTGCCGTTACCCTCCTAAAATCCTTAGTCGGTGAGAAGAGCGGTACCGGGGTTGAGTCCCTGGAGTTGCTGGGTGATATCTACCTGAACTATTACGAAGACCTGGATCAGGCGGCTGTCTCATACCAGCGGCTTTTAAGTGTTGCTTTGAATAAAAAGAATCAAAAAGAGCGAATTTTACTCAAACTGGCCCGAACCTATTTTCTTAAAAACGATTTAAACAGAGCGCGAACCTTTCTACTGAAAGTACAATCGGGCCCCTACCGCAGGCAGGCCCAATATCATCTGGCCGAATATGCTTATTTCTCGGGACATTTCAGACAGGCCAAAAAAGCTTTCAACAAGATTCTCCATTCAAGCAGCCCTACAGACACTTTGTTTAATAATGTGTTATCCCGCTTAACGGAAATCGAATCCTATGCGCAGGATTCCTTAACTCTGGCGCATTTTTGTCAGGCCCAATTACTGGAAGCCCAACATCGCTATGCTCAGGCAGCCGCAAAATATGAGGAACTTTTTCGCCTGAAAAACGATTTAAGCGTATCGGCGGTCAATCATGCCGTTAACTTACTTATGCGTCTGCATAAATGGGAAAAAGCCCTTGCTCTGGTTCGGGAATGGATCTCCGTCTATCCAAATGATCCCGAACTCGATCAGGCTTATTTTTTAGAGGGAACGATTTATGAGGCCCGGAATCAGGCGGCACAAGCCATTCATTCGTATCAACAGATTCTGTTATTGTACCCCAATAGCTTTCATATAGAAGACGCACGTGAACGGGCCCGTCAACTAACCCTGAAAATGGAGCAGGATAAAAAACGTGAAAATTAAACTTGCTGTTTTATTGACCCTATTATTAATGCGCTTCTCCTTCGGCCAGTATTTGCTCATCCCAATGGATTTGAAACAGAACGATCATCTTAAGGCGTACGGTATTGCCTATTGGGTTTTACAGCAACATATTAACGTGGAATGGTTGCTGAACTATCGCGGCGGCTCTTTTTTGTTTACGGATACCCCGGTTTTTGAGAACCAATGCCGCCTGCGGGGAGTCAGTTTCGAGACCATAAACGGAGCTACCGTTAATCAAATTTATGCTGAGATCGAAAGCCATAATATGGATAAGATTCTACTGGAAAAAGCCCCCAAAATTGCCGTATACTCTCCGCCCGGTTTTCAACCCTGGGACGATGCGGTAACGCTGGCCATGACCTATGCCGAAATAAAATATGACCGTATCTATGACCGAAAAGTTCTGGCCGGCGAACTAAACAATTACGACTGGTTACACCTGCATCATGAGGATTTTACCGGTCAATACGGAAAATTTTGGGCCGCCTTCCGTCACGAACCCTGGTACATTAAACGACAAATGGATTCCGAAAAACTGGCCCACGAGCTTGGCTTTACCAAAGTAAGTAAAGAGAAATTAGCCGTTGCCAAAGAAATCCGCAGCTTTGTGGAAAAAGGCGGATTTTTATTTGCCATGTGTTCGGCCACAGACGCCCTTGATATTGCACTCGCTGCAGAAAATACCGATATTTGTGCCGCTGTTTTCGATGGGGACGGAGTAGACCCCGATTGTCAGAAGAAACTTGATTTCAGTAAGACCTTTGCCTTTCAAAATTTTAAGGTGATCACCGATCCCTCGGTCTATGAATTTTCTGATATTGATGTACCCCCCAGTAACATGCCCCGACTGCGCGATCCGGAAACCGATTATTTCACCTTGTTCGAATTTTCGGCTAAATACGATCCGGTTCCCACCATGCTCACTCAGGATCATGTAAATGTGGTTAAAGGCTTCATGGGGCAAACCACTATGTTTCGCGAAGAAAAGATCAAACCCTCTGTGACCATCATGGGTAAAATCGAAGGTACGGACGAAGTGAAATATATTCACGGCAACAGGGGCAAAGGAACCTTCACTTTTTATGGGGGACATGATCCCGAGGACTATACCCACCGTGTAGGGGATCCGCCGACCGATCTGAAACTACATAAAAATTCGCCCGGTTATCGTTTAATTTTGAACAATATCCTTTTCCCGGCTGCCCGAAAGAAAAAATTAAAAACCTGAGGTGTCTTTGTGGAAATTATAAATATTAGAACGACCCAACGCACGGAATTGGTAGACATTACCCGTTTGGTGCAGGATGCGGTGGACAATTTAAAACTCGAAAACGGCCGGGTAACCCTATTTATACCCCATACCACTGCCGCTATAACGATCAATGAGAATGCCGATCCGGATGTAAAACGCGATATTTTATATGAAATAAATAAAACCATCCCCTTTGAAGACGGCTATCACCATTTTGAAGGCAATGCGGCTGCTCATATTAAAGCCTCGTTGTTCGGTTTTAGCGAAACTATTTTTGTGGAGAAGGGTTTGCTTCGGCTGGGTACCTGGCAGGGAATCTATTTTTGTGAATTCGACGGTCCGCGACAGCGAAAAATATGGTTACAAACCTTATCCGTATAACAAAGCGGATCGACAAATTACGCTTGCTCAAAAACCTAAATAGCGGTATATTGTCCCGTACTTGCATACAAGTTAAATTTATATCTGCCGTCTGCAGATTTAGAATAAGTGAATCTGGGTAGAAAGATTTTAAGTTAAGGATATCTCCCTATGTTGGATGAAACCGTAGAACGATTTACAGAACGTTTAAGACAAACCGTTGTCCAGGACCAGAAGATGACTTCCATCCCTCTGGCTTATTTAATGCGTCTGGACATACCGGATTCGATCAAACACTTCTTTGATCAGGAAGTGGAGATCTGGATACGTGAAGAAGAAGATAAATTTACCACCAACGAACGGTTTGATTACGATACACCCGAAGTGCGCATGCTGATCGATCAGATTTTTGATCGTTTGAAACAAAATGCTACCTTCCATATCACCAAGTTTAACCAATTGCTGGAACGCGCCGTTAAACTGGAAATGAACTATCTGATTGAACCACACCGTACGCTCAGCCAGTTTTTGTTTAAGGACAGTCATAAAATTTCCACCATGGAAGTGTACGATACCCTGAAATATTTTTTCCGCTATGAATATTATAAAAATGCTATTTCCGATTATTTCAACCAGAAATATCTGCGTGAAATCGCTCAGGATCAATTCGATCTCTTAATGGATCAAATCGATGAGAAAGCTTTCGGTGATAATCGGATCGAGGCCATTCTAGGAACGGTTAAAACCATCATGGAATTCTTAAGCGAAGCCGAAGGTAGCGAAGTAAGTACTTTACCGGTAGACGTTTTATATGCTGCTCTTCGCGATCGTAAGCTTACGGAATACGCACAATTAGCAGACCGTCTACGTAGCGAAACCAAATTTGATGAACTAACCTTTGAGCAAATCGAAACTTTGTTACGCGATAAAACACTTCCCGGAACCGAGGTTGCCCCTGGTGAAGAACCTTCCGAAAAAGTCGGTTTCGAGAATGTGGCGGATATTGAAAGTCGCCAGTTAGAAGTTCCTGTAGCGGATTTCGAAGTACCGGAATCGCAACTAAGCTTTGATGAGGAAGAAGAGACCGAAGAAATTGAAGAAGAAGTTGAGGAAGAAGAAGAATATGAAGAAGAACCGGAAATAGCCGTAGAAGAGAAAGAAGCACCGGCCGAATTTTCGTATGAGGAAGAGCGGGAAGAATTGCCGCAAGAGGAAACAGCCGAAGCCGAACCGGAGCCGGTGGAACCTTCTTTCGAGGCCGAATCGGAAGAGCACAAATCATCCGTTGCCGACGATTTAGCCGATCATGTCGCCCGCCAGATCGCTTCCGATAATCCCCTTCAGGATTTAAATCCCATGATTTCCGGCAGAATCCGTAAAAAAATCATCAAGAAACTCTTTAAGAAAAAAGAACAGGATTTCCTCAATTTTATCGCCACTCTTAACGCTTTGAGCAGTTGGAAAGAGGCATCCCGGATTATCGACGACGAATTTTATACCCGCGGTATTAACCCTTATTCCAAAGAAGCAATTTCTCTAAGCGATATTATTTATCTGCGCTTTTTCCCCAAAGACAAATATGTTGCCACAGAAGATGATTTCCAAAAATTTTAATTTTTTCAAGCAATTCATGAAGGCCGCTATGCAGTGGCCTCTTTTTTATGAATAATTCTTAGTAAATCCTTATGGAATCTATCCTGATCATCGGTCCGGGCAAAGTGGGAACTTCCCTGTTTCGCGCTCTCAAAGAAAGGTCTTTCAGCACACTTCGCCTCTGTGGGCATCATCCGCAAGAACCGCAAAATACGAAGCCCCTTTATCCCCAGGAGTTTGTCAACTCCTTAAACGCTACGGTGGTCCGGGAAAGTTCGCTCATTTTCATTACCGTCCAGGATTCGGCCATTGCAGAAACCGTTCATTCTCTGCGCTCCCTGCCTGTTCATAATAAAATAATCGTTCACACTTCCGGCCTTCTTTCTGCTGAAATCCTGTCTGATCTGAAAAAAGCGGGAGCTCTGACCGGTAGTCTGCATCCCTTTCAAAGTTTCCCGCAAAAATATATGGAACCCACCGTCTGGAATAACATCTATTGCACCTATCAGGGTGATCCGGCTGCGGTGGACCGCCTGGAAGCGATCTGTAAAAAACTGAATTGTTTGCTGAAGCCGATATCCGTTGAACAAAAAATATTCCTGCATCTGGCAGCCACGATCGCCGCAAATCATTCCGTGGCATTATGGGCTATGGCCGAAGAAATAATCGCTAAGAGTCTGGGACCTTCCGACAGGGCTGCAAAATTATTACGGCCCGTCATCCGTCAAATCACTGAAAATTATCTCGAGCATCCGGTACAAAACATCCTTAGCGGTCCTGTCCAGCGAGGCGATATACAAACCGTCCGGGACCATATTGAAATACTGGACAAAAATGCATCGGAACTCGAAAAAGATATTTATGTAAAACTTAGCCGCTGGCTTACTGAAAATCCGGGTTTTCCTGTTTCCAACCGTCAGAAGCTAAAGGATTTCTTAGATCAATATGATTCCCATTGATTACCATCTTCATACAGCGCTCTGTAAACATGCGACCGGTTCTATGCAGGCCTTTGTTGAACAGGCCATTCTAAAAGGTTTGGAAGAAATTGCCTTCACGGATCATATCCCACTGCCCGATGGCTTTGATGCGGCCCATCGCATGTCCCTCTCGGAGTTGGACGGCTATGTGCAGAGTATTTTCGATTTGAAAAACCGGTTTCCGGAGATTTCTATCCTTCTGGGTATCGAGGCCGATTATTACAGAGGCTTTGAGTCTTATTTGGAGAACTTGCTGAACCGCTATCCTTTTGATCTGGTCATTATGTCTGTCCACTTTATCGCCGGTTGGCCCGACGGACAATGGGTATTTTCTTATGATTTTCCTCAGAAGACGGTTCGTGAAATCTATTGTGAATATTTGCAAGCTATGAAACTCGGTATCCAGACCGGCTTATTCGATATTGTCGGACATGCGGATTTAATTAAATCTTCCGGTCAATCTTTACTGGAAGAAAATGAGGTTCAGGTCCGGCAGACTTTAGAGGCGGCCCGTGAAGCCGGCATGGCTGTTGAAATTAACACCTCCGGCTGGAGAAAAGCGATTCATCAACCTTATCCGGATTTGGATTTTTTACCGTTACTCCGTGAATACGATCTGCCGATAACCGTGGGGTCGGACGCCCATACGCCGCAGCAGGTGGGCCTGTTTTTTGAGCGAGTCGATCAGGCCCTTAAAAAACAGCATATGTGGCCGGTACGCTTCAGAAAAAGGGAAATTATTTTCAAAAAATTGTAACCGTATTTTTTTTATTTTATACTTTTGCCGAAAGCTGTTTTTTATTTAATTTGAAACCCATATAAGGAATAAAGGAATACCCATTTCATGAGTTTTGTTACCTTTCTAAATCAACATCAGGTCATTCTTCTGTTTTTGATTATTACACTCGGCTATCTTATCGGTCGGATCAGAATCTTTAATTTCTCTCTGGAAACATCCGGTATCTTGTTTGTGGCCATGTTTTTCGGTAAGTACGGTTTTACTCTGAACCATGGCTTCCAGGTACTTGGAATCGTGTTTTTTATTTACGCCATCGGCTTGCAGGCCGGGCCCTCCATTTTCAATATTTCCGGTAAACACAGTTTACATATAAACTCCCTTGTATTTTTTTTACTGGCCATGGGCGCCCTATTTACCGTCTTCTTTTCCAGATTCTGGCATATCGATATGAAACTGGCGGTTGGTCTTTTTTCCGGAGCCATGACCAGTACTCCGGGATTAGCGGCTGCTCAGGAAGCCACAAAATCGGCTTTGACTTCCACCGGTTACGGAGTCGCCTATCCGTTCGGAGTCATCGGAGTTATCTTCTTTATTAAACTCATGCCCGGTCTGTTCAGGGTAAAGATCAAGGATGAAGAACAATCGGTTCAAAAAGCAGAGGAAGAAAAGAAGGAAGAGGTCGTTATTGCCAATGTTTTAATTACCAATGAGCAACTAGAAGGCAAAACCTTGCAGGAACTGGATTTTAACCGAATTACCGGCACCGTGATTTCACGGATTTTCCATGCGGATCAATTCATTATTCCTTCGGATGATAGTGTAGTACATGTAAACGATATCGTCCGTATTGTCGGACAAAAGTCAAAAATCAAAGCCGCCATTCCCTTCTTAGGCAAAAAAACGACTCGAAAAATACCGGAGGTGCAAAATTTTGAATCGCGAAAATTCGTGGTAACCAATAAAGAAATTATAGGCAAAAAGGTCTCCGATCTCAATTTAAGGACTCTCTATGGTGCCAATATCACCCGTATTCGACGGGGCGGTGTGGAGTTTGCCGCAGAGCCGGATCAGTTCTTGCGCTGGGGAGATCGGTTGCGGGTCGCAGGAGATGCCGCCCATATGGAAGACATCGGCCGTTTGCTGGGAAACGAAATGAAACGGTTGGAATACGGAAATATCTTTTCGGTTATTCTGGGTATTTTAATCGGCATCGGCATAGGTTTAATTCCATTCTCCATCGGAGCCATTTCTTTCCGCCTGGGACTTACCGGCGGTGTGCTGCTAAGCGGGATCATCTTATCTAACCGGGGGAAATTCGGCCCTGTGATTTGGCTAATACCGGCACCGATTATTAATTTTATGCGAGAAGTCGGACTGGTCCTCTTTTTGGCGGTCGTTGGCGTACGTGCCGGATCACAAATTTTCAGTACCATCCAGCATCAGGGTTTTAAACTCATTATCGCCGGAGCGATCATCACCTTAGTACCTATGATTGTCATCGCTCTAATCGCCCGCTTGAAATACCGGTTTTTATTGATTGAACTATTCGGCATGATCAGCGGAGGCATGACCTCCACTCCCGGTCTGGCGGCCGGTACCAGCATGACCGAATCTCAGGTACCGTTGGTCATGTATGCCACGGTTTATCCTTTTGCAATGCTGTTAATGATGATCTGGGCCAAAATATTGGTATTGTTTTAGATCAGAAGGTAAAAATTTTAATCTTATACAGGAGTTACCATGCAATATAAAAAATTCGCCACATCGGATATCGAAGTATCCCGGCTCGGTTACGGAGGCTGGGGAATCGGTAAATCCTTCTGGATCGGTGCAGATGATGCCGAATCCAAACGCGCTCTGCACCGGGCTATCGAAGAAGGGGTTAACTTCTTCGATTCCGCTCTGGTCTATGGGATGGGACATAGTGAAAAATTAATCGGTGAAGTCGAAAAGGAATCGGGCAAAGAACTCTTTATCACTTCCAAAATACCCTCTAAAAAATATGAATGGCCCGCCGGGGACGATTCCACTCTCGAAGCATCCTTTCCTTTGAAGCATATTATCGAATCTACCGAACGCAGTTTACGTAATCTCAAACGGGATTATCTCGACCTTCAGCAGTTTCATGTCTGGAATGATGCCTGGGCCGATCGGGATGAATGGAAAGAAGCCGTATTTCGTCTTAAAAAAGAGGGTAAGGTTCGTTTCTTCGGCATATCCATAAACGATCACCAACCGGAAAACGGCATTGAGGCCGGGAAAACCGGACTCATCGATTCGTTTCAGGTTATTTTCAACCTGTTCGACCAGTCGCCGACTGACCAATTATTACCTTTTTGCCGGAAGCATGGGATCGCCGTCATAGCCCGGGTTCCTTTTGATGAGGGAGGGCTGACCGGTACGGTTCGTCCCGAAACCACCTTTCCGGCCAAAGATTTTCGTAATCAATATTTCAGGGATGACCGTAAGGAACAGGTCTGGGAACGGGTACGGGAAATAGCCCGGATTACCGCTTCCGAAACCGATTCGGTGGCCGAAGCCGCTTTGCGTTTTATCATCAGTTTTGATGCCGTTACTACGGTTATTCCCGGAATGCGCCATGAAAAAAACCTCCTGGCCAATGTGGCCAGCGTTAACAAAGGACCTCTTTCATCGGATTTACTCAATAGCTTAAAAGATTTCCGGTGGATTCGGAATTTTTACAAATAGGACCATTATGATAGTAAACCCCGACAAGTTAAGCGTAAAGGAACGGTACCAGCTGATGATCAGCAGTATTGTTCCCCGCCCCATTGCCTTTGTTTCCACCATTTCCCCCGATGGTATTCCCAACCTGGCCCCCTTTTCTTATTTTAATGGCATTACCTCCACGCCGCCGACTCTCTGTTTTGCTCCGGGACGGAATAAGGATGGAGGTAAAAAGGACACACTGGTCAATCTGGAAAAAAGCGGAACCTTCGCCGTAAACATGGTTACAGAGGAAATGGTTCAACAGATGGCTATTACGGCAACATCCTTTCCGGCAGATACGAATGAATTTGAACAAGCCGGACTCACCGCTTTATCCTGCCAAAAAATAGAAGCGCCCAGAGTGGGCGAATCACCTTTAAGTATGGAATGTAAGGTATTACAGATTTTGGAGATCGGTGCCCAAAGCGCTGGCGGAGGATTTCTGGTTATCGGACAAGTACTTTTGTTTCACGTCAAAGATGAATTTATAAAAAACGGAAACATTCGGGTGGATCAAATGAAACCGGTGGGGAGGTTAGGGGATAACTATCTTACGACGCTGGGCAAAATATTTTCAATCAAGACAAACAAACCTTAATCATCCTTTACTTTTTATTGGGTATTTTAATTAAAACTCGTATATTTTCTATCAAAAGACGGGGCAGATATGAAATATAAATTTTCTCTGATCTTTCTTGTATTCGTATTACTGTCGGTACAACAGGGATTTGCCGCTTTTGAAGATCGCGGTTTTAGCAGCCATTATCTGGCCAGGGGAAGCACGGGAATCGCCGCCCATGATTCCACTTTTGCTATTTTCCTTAACCCTTCTGTACTGGGTGATTCTCCTTATCGTAAAGTCGATCTGTTTTATCGTAATTTTTACGGTTTACCGGATTTGAATCAAATCGCTTTATCCGTCTCTTTTCCCGATCTTATTATTCCTATCGGTATCGGTCTTTCTCAGTATGGAGGAAAATTATATAGTGAGATGCTCCTACGCCTCGGTACCGGCTTCCTATTATTCCCCAAAATGCATCTGGGCTTGCATGCGAACGGCTATTTTCTGAGCGTACAAAACTATGGGAACAGTCAATCCTTCGGTTTGGGGATTTCCGGATTTTATCAGTGGAATAAAAACCTGTCTACCGGATTTATGATCGATAATGTAAATGCACCTACTATCGGGCAAGCCAGGGAAGCTTTGCCTATCACGATGATTGTGGGAGCAAGCTATACATTCACCGATGATCTTCAATTTCATATGGACATTTTCAAAGAAGACCGTAGCGCTTTTGATTACCGCCTGGGAGTCGAATATATTTTAAGTTCCTGGCTGCAATTTTCAGCAGGATTCCAGACCGAGGTTCCCATATTTAGTACGGGGTTTGCCCTATTTATCGCTCATTTCGACATAGCCTATTCTTTTCAATACCACGGTGAACTGGGTGTCTCACATTCCATGAGTGTCGGTTATGAATTTTAAATTCGTTTTATACCCTGCGATCCTGATCCCGGTTATGATTCTCGGGCAATCGCAGGTTGATCAAAAGTTAACTAAAAACCGCACCTTATTGGCTTCTATCAAAAAGGAAATCCATCAACTTCAGCGGCAAATAAATCAAAGCAAGGAAAAGGAACGCTCTATCCTTGACCAAATTAATTTGCTGGATAAACAGATGGCTTTAACGGCCCGGGCCAAGGGTATTCTTAAAGAACAAAGCCGTTTATTGGAAAAAAAGATGCAGCAAACAAACCGGAAATTACGGGATTCCGAAGCACGGTATTCCCAGCTTAAACAGCTTTATGCGCAAAGAGCTGTTTACGCATTTAAATATGGGAAAATCCGCAACATTGAGTTGTTGCTTACCTCACGTTCCATCAACCAGGCCCTGATTCGATACAAATATTTAAGGCTAATCGCCAACCAGGACGCTAAAACCATTCAGGCGATCAAAAAGGAAAAAAAGGAAATCGAACAAATCCAGACCCAATTATCAGCTACTCTGGATTTAAAGAAAAAAAACCTTACCGATAAAACAAGGCAAGAAAAACACTATGCCGCACGTCGTTCCAAAAAAGCCCGCTTTCTAAAAAAAATACGCTCAGACCGCACCACTTACCTCAGGCAACTATCTGTTAAACAAAAACAACAAAAAAATTTACTGGCCCTGATTATTTCTCTGGAAAAGGAGCGAAAGGGAAGCCTGGCTCACACAGCCAGTCCTGAGGTGATCCCAAATTTCAACTTTAAAGATTTTTACAGAGCCAGAGGAAGATTACCCTGGCCTGTAAAAGGCAAGGTGATCACCCGTTACGGGAAACAGAAAGATCCGAAATCCAAAACCTACGTTAAAAATACCGATATAGAAATCAGCAGTAAATTAGGCACACCGGTGCGCTGTGTATTCACCGGAGTCGTTCGAATCATCACCTACCTGCCCGGATATGGAAACACGGTAATTGTAGATCATGGAAAAGGCTATTACACCGTATATTCTCACCTGGCCGAAATTTATGTTACAAAGGACGAGGGCTTAAAAACAGGGCAAATCATTGCTACGGTTGGTGATTCCGGTTCTCTGGCCGGAGCCAAATTACAATTCGGTATTTACGGTGGGCAAAAAACGTATAACCCCGAAAAATGGCTGGCCAAAGCAGGTCGTTAAAATCGCTTCCGTCGTTTTCGGTTCTGCTGAAGAAGGCCGGTATGAATCGGACAGGTTTCGGTCGGCCGGTATTTCACATTAAATATTTCCTGGTAAGTATGAGGACAATAGGGTGTGGCCAGTTTTTTACTTTCACTGCAAATGGTTAAACGAACCACTCCCGAACATTCCGGGAATTTATGATGCTCAAAATCCAGCGAGTCATAGACCGTTTTCATAAAATCCGCCCAAAAGGGTAAGGCGGCAACGGCACCGGACATACGCGGCCCTAAGGAATATTGAAAATCATCCAGGCCAACCCAAACTCCGGCGGCAATGTCCGGTGTAAATCCCACGAACCAGGCATTGGTATTGTCGTTGGTTGTTCCTGTCTTTCCTCCCGCTTGGACCATAAAATGGAAGCGGGTTCTTACCCGAATTCCCGTACCGCCGTTGATTACGTTTTGCAGCATATTATTCATAATATAAGTGGTTTCCGGAGAAAGGACTTCTCTCGACTCGGTTCGGGAGCGGTAAATCACATTCCCGTTGCGGTCTTCGATCTTCAAAATCGAGACAGGGTGAACATGCACACCGTTATTGGCAAAGGTACTATAAGCGGAAACCAGCTCCAACGGATTTACCTCTGAGCTTCCTAAGGCCAATGATGAAAAGGGTCGAAGCGGAGTCGTAATACCCATATCCCGTGCATATTGAATGACAACTTTAGGAGTGATGTCCGCAATCAATTGAACCGCAACCGAATTTAAAGATCGTCGTAAGGCTTCCCGCAAAGTTACCTTTTTCCCGCTCCAGGTTCCGCTGTAATTTCTCGGTGTCCAGCGGGTACTGTCCGGGTTAATCTCAACAGTGGGCTGATCGCGGTACTCGTCGGCCGGAGTATAGCCGTTATCAATGGCTGCCGTATATAAAAACGGCTTAAAAGCCGATCCGGGCTGGCGCGCCATTTGAGTAACCCGGTTATATTTTGACTTCTTAAAATCGCGGCCGCCTATCATGGCCAGGATATGACCGTCGTGGGGATCGAGAGCCACGAAGGCAATCTGCATGGTAGTAAGCGCATCAAAAGCGGAATCGCTTAAGGTCTTCCGTAAATTATTAAAGGCAGACTGAGCTCTGACCCGGGCTTGAATGGGATCGATCTCCCGGGCAACCGCCTCTTCCATAAATTTTTGAATGCGGGTATCCAGGGTGGTATAGACCCGTAGTCCGTCTTCATACACATCTACTTTTAACGAGTCCTGCAATTTATTCATCTGTTGCCGTACATATTCCGTAAAATAAGGCGCTATCGACATCTCATAGGGATCATGGAGATTTAACTCCAGTGGAAGCTGTTTCAAACTATCATACTGGGCCGAAGTTAATTTACCGTTATCCAGCATACTTCGTAAAACAATATTACGCCGTTTTAAAGCTCTTTGAGGATGACGAAGCGGTGAATAGTAAGACTGCCCTTTTAAGATACCGATCAGCAAGGCAGCCTCTTCCACATTGAGGTCTTCCACATTTTTGTCGAAATAACGTCGGGCTGCCGCTTTTATGCCATAAGCATGATTGCCAAAAAAAGTGATATTCAGATACATATCGAGAATCTCATTTTTGGCATAAGTGCGTTCAATCTGAATGGCGGTGAGCGCTTCTTTAATTTTTCGATTGAGGGTCTGCTCCAGGCCGTAATATAAATTTCGGGCCAACTGCATGGTAATTGTGCTGGCACCCTGCTCAAAACTAAGATGTGAAATATCAACCCATAAAGCCCGAGCTACACCGTTCAAATTGATACCCCAGTGTTTATAAAATGCCCTGTCTTCAGTCGAGAGCAAGGCATCAATTACCGACTGAGGTATTTTATCAAAAGGGGTATAGGTACGGTTATAGGTAAAGAAAGAGTGAATCACCTCCCCGTCTGCAGAATAAACCTGAGTGGCTACTGCGGGATTAATCTTCTCCAGCTTGGTCAGAGGAATCAGATCGGTAGAAAGCTGCCATAAGTAAATAATACCGGCGATAAAAATTACAGCCACAATACCCAGGCTGATGTAGATCCTCTTTCGCTTTCCGTTCTTAGAAGTTGAGGGGGGGATAATTCTGGTTTGGGTGGGTTGCTTTTGCCCGGGATTATATAACCGTGTAGAAGTGACGGTTCCTCGTTTTTTTCGTTTCATTTTCCGCTTTTATTGAATAAAAAATGCACATCCAAGGTCAAACTTAATCAAATCCATTCTGCAAATCAAGTACAGAGCCCGGTTATGGACGATGTACTTTTCTTTTCTAATTCATTACCATGCTAAAGAAAATATGTTCCCCGATTTTGGTAAGAAGTGGAACTAAATTCCGCTTTTATAGTGAAACTTTATACTTTAATTAAACTTTTGTAGGTAAAGTTTTTTAAAATATTTAAAAGTAACAAGTATAAACTGTCCTTTATCCCTGCCTGTGGCGAAATTGCGGTTTGCCAATTAATCCGGGTGGCATCATTCAACTATTCCGGTATGGTAGACGGGATGGAAAAAGAGTACGACAAAAGATATATTTACGTGGGAACATTGGCATGCGATTTACTTGTTATTTCAACCTGAAACGGTTAAATTAATCGACTTAATATGAAACGTACAACCTACATAATTATTATCGCTCTTGTTGCGGGAATTTTTGCAGGCTGCTCACCGCTTAGCCGGCAGATTTCAAAGCATAGAAAAGTAAAAAGCGTTTTTCAGCTTAAAGCACGTGATTACTATTTACAGGGACTGTATGCCGAACAAAGTGCACGCTATAATGAGGCTTTAGTCCATTTCTATCAGGCCCTGCATCACGATTCCACCTCACCGACGATCTATAACAGCATTGCCGAGAACCATTTGCGCCTGGAACATTATGAGAGCGCAGAGATATTACTCAAACAATCTCTTGCCTTAGACCCTGCTAACTGGGACGCCCTTAACTTAATGGCACAGGTTCAGCTACGCCTCGGACGGGATGATCAGGCCATTAAATACTTTAAAAAATTAACTGAAATAGACCCTTACGACGATGATGCCCGCCAATATTTGATTTTGCTTTATGAAAAAAACGGTAACTCGAAAGGAGTTGCAGACCAGGATGAGGCCCTGCTCAAATTATATGGCCGAAATCCGGCACTGCTGGATCGTCTGGCAGGAATCTATTTTAACAACAAGGAATACGAAAAGGCCAAGCGCTACTATCTCGAAATACTTAAAGACGATAGTACCAATGCCCGGGTTTTATATTTAACCGGCCGTATTTATGAAATTAAGCAGCATACGGACAGTGCCGCCACCTTATATCGCAAGGCTTTGCGGTATAAGCCGAATTTTGCCGAAGCCCTGGATCGCTTAACCTTTATCTATCGCATGCGCAGCCAATGGCAAAAAATCATTGATCTGTATACTCCCGTACTTGAGGCGGATTCTACCAACAGAGCTGCCCGTGTTCTTTCTGCGGAAGCATACTATTATTTAAAAGATTTTGATCGGGCCCGTGGTCTTCTTCAACCGATTATGCGCCAAAAAAAACCACCCGTTAGTGTCATGGAGCTGATGGGACGCATCGAACTGGAAAGTAAAAACGCCCCACAGGCCATTGAAATATTCAGGAAAATTCTGACTGAAGACGCCAAAAACAAATTTGCCTGGATGTTTCTCGGCTTCGCCTATTCCGACAATAAGCAGGATGTAGAGGCCCAAAAGACCTATGAGCAGGCCCTGAAAATCTTTCCGGATGATGCTTCCCTCTGGAGTTTTTACGGAGTGAACCTGCAACAACAAAAAAAATATAAGGAGTCCGTTGCCGCTTTTGAAAAAACCCTCAAGCTGGACCCCGAAAACATCAATGCATTAAGCGGTTTACCCGTCGTTTATGAAACCCTGAAAATGTATGATCGCTGTGACAGTTTGTACGAAGTGGCTATTACGCGTTATCCGGATAATGCATTGTTGTTGAATAATTATAGTTACAGCCTGGCCGAACGCAACAAGAATTTGGAAAAAGCCTTGAAGATGGTTCAAAAAGCCTTGAAAATCAGACCGAAAGAAGCCGCCTACTTAGATACCATCGGCTGGATATATTATAAATTAGGAAAGTATTCTTCGGCCGAAAAATATATTAAGGAATCCATCGACCTGCGAATTAATTCGGCCGTCGTTCTGGAACACCTCGGAGATGTATATCTGAAAATGGGAAAAATCAACAAAGCTCTTGAGTATTGGCAAAAATCCCTGCAAAACAAGCCCGACAATGCCAAATTGGAAAAGAAGATACAAGAGTTACAACACTAATCAGGATCATAAAAGTATTATCGTATATGAAAAAATTATTCCTTATTCTTGTCCTGTTAGCGGCCACTGCTTGCGCTATTCAGAAACACTTTATGGCCGATATCCAGAAAGTACACTATCGTGAATTACTGGCTCATCACGATTCCTGGCAGCAAGCTATCACGACCCTGCAAGGTAATGCCCGAATCACGGTAGATTCGCCTCAGTATTCCGGAAACTTTGCTGCGGATATTTTAATGAACGGCCGGGATTCTCTGCTCATCTCGGTGAAAGGGCCCCTGGGTGTACCGGTTGGTAAAGTCTTTCTGGCAAAAAACCGCTTTATATTTTACAATCAACTAATGAACCAATTTATCACCGGCCTGCGGAAAGATTTCGATAATACGAACTTCCTTCAATTCCCTGTAGCCATTAAGGAATTGGAAAATGTATTCTTAGCAAGAGACCAATTTGAAATTCTTAAAAAAACCAGCTATGAAGTTCGCGATCGGCTCTATTATCTCGAAGCGGATAATGCGCATCTTCATTACCATATATGGTTCGACCCTCAATATATGTTAATTCGCAAAATCGAATATTGGGATAAAGACCGTCTGCTTTTTTACAAGACCTATGATCAGTATACCAAATTTAATGGCATTTATTTCCCAAGAGCCATAAATTTTGTTCGTCCGGATGAAAGCCAGGGTCTTTCCATTTATTTTACGGATTTACTGTTAAATGAAAAACTGGATTCTAAAAAATTTGAAATTAAAATTTCCGATACGGCAAAACAGATCAACCTATCATTAAATTAATGAAGATGAGTTCCATATAAATACCGGGATTGAAATGGATGTTTCCGTCGTCATTCCACTCTTTAACGAAGAAGACTCGTTAAATGAACTTTGCCAGCGCATTACAGACCAATTAAATCGTTTAAATGTAGAATACGAAATTATTTTCGTTGATGATGGAAGTACGGATCGATCGTTCCAACGGTTACTGGAATTAAAGAAGCAGTGGTCCATGATCCGGATTTTACAATTTCGACGTAATTTTGGTAAAAGCGCCGCTCTGTGCGAAGGCTTCAGAAAAGCCGAAGGAGATATCGTAGTTACTATGGATGCGGACCTTCAGGACGATCCTGCCGAGATCCCCAGTTTAATCGGCAAACTCGAAGAAGGATATGATCTGGTCTCGGGTTGGAAGAAAAAACGGCATGATCCGATTACCAAAACGCTCCCTTCAAAATTATTTAATTTTGCTACCCGTAAGATTTCCGGGATAAAGATTCATGACTTTAATTGCGGTTTAAAAGCTTACCGCAAAGACGTCATCAAGGCTATCCCCGTTTATGGTGAGCTGCATCGCTATCTTCCTGTCTTAGCGCATTGGCAGGGATTTGTGGTGGGAGAAATCATTGTAAAACATCATGCCCGTAAATTCGGTAAATCGAAATTCGGTGCCCGGCGCTTTTTTAATGGCTTCTTCGATTTACTCACGGTTTTGTTCATTACCCGTTACCGGCAGAAACCGTTACATCTTTTCGGTTTCTTCGGACTGGGATTCAGTTTCTCAGGGATATTAATATTGACCTATCTTTCTATTTTATGGTTCGAAGGGCATGGAATCGGAAACCGTCCCTTACTCTTTCTCGGTGTGTTATTGGTTATCGTGGGCGCCCAATCCTTTTCTCTCGGTTTGATCGGAGAAATGATCACCAGTACCAGAGATACGACTTTAAAATCTGCTGTCAAAAAAGAAATTGATTGAGTCGATTATGTCTTCCCAATACCGTATGTATTCCATCATCATTCCCTCTTATAATCGGGCCGATGAGTTAGCAGAACTGTTCGAAACCATTGAAAAATTAAATTTTCCTCCGGATCGCTTTGAAGTAGTGGTTGCCGATGACGGCTCCACGGATAGTACCCCTCAATTCATCGAACAGGCCGTATCCCGTTTTTCTTTTCAACTCGGTTATTTTACCCAACATAAAAAAGGTCCCGGTGCCGCCAGAAATCTGGGTATGGAAAAGGCAAAAGGTGATTTTTTTATTTTCATCGATTCCGACGTTCTGCTTCCTGAAGACTGGTTAAAAAATATTGATGAATCTCTACAACAGGAACAGGCAGATGCTTTCGGAGGCCCGGATACCTATCTGGATTCCTTCTCACCCCTGCTTAAGGCCATCAATTATACCATGACCTCCTTCATAACCACCGGCGGTCTGAGAGGGAAAAAAGGCAAAAAGCTGGCTAAATATTATCCCCGATCTTTCAATATGGGACTAAGCAAAAAGCTCTGGAAAAAAATCGGTGGATTTCATCCCCGTTTTTACGGAGAAGATATCGAATTCAGTCATCGTATTATCAACAGCGGTGCCAGAGTTATTTTTATCGAATCCGCTTTTCTCTATCATAAACGGCGTACAAATCTAACAAAATTTTTCAGACAAGTATACCGGATGGGATCAGCCCGCATCTTTCTTTACAAAATAGATGCTAAAATGCTGGAACCTCTACATACATTGCCGGCCCTGGCCACCCTATTGGCCTTAGCCATCTCCCTGTTAGCCATTTTCTTCCGTCCCTTCCGGCTTTTATTCGATCTGGGACTGGCTTTTGCCCTGCTCATTTTGCTCATTGCCATTGCCGATTGTTTGCAGATGTATAAAGAATATAAACCTGCTTTATGGCTACCCCTGGTTATTCCCGCCCAGGTGTTCGGCTATGGATCGGGATTTATTATCAGCTATATACGCAGAGTTATATTGAATCAAAATTTTGAGTAGAAATCCTATTTTGTAAAGGAAGCGTCATGGCTAAATCAAATAAAAAGAATAAGCGTAAAACCGCTGCGGTAAAAGTACGGCAACCCGGGGGGCAGGTGCTTCCTCAATCCTTTCAGGATGCCCTATTTATTATACTGATTGCCGTGATTCTGGTGATTTTGCTCAAGCCTTTGGTCGTCGATCATTTATCACCACAGGGTGTTGATGTTCTGGCTACCATTGGCCAATCCCATCAGATAAGAGAATTTACCAAAGAAAGCGGAGAGCGTGCACTTTGGAATCCTTACATCTTTGCAGGAATGCCCGTATATCATCGCTTAAGCGCGGTTGCTTTCTCTGCAGATAATTTATTGGGATTTTTCAGCCGATTTTTCAGCGTTGTATTTATTTATTATTTCTTTGCCGCTTTAGGATTTTATATTCTTCTACGATATATGAAGATGAGTCCGCTCCTCAGTTTTTTGGGAAGCCTGTTGTTTATTTTTATGCCTCACTATAAATCTCTGTTCCTGGTGGGGCACTTTGCTAAATTCAAAGCTCTGATGCTCCTGCCCTGGGTATTTTTAACCTTTCAGTATTTTATGGACAAACGTAATATTTTATCCGCCGCTCTCTTTGCTCTGGCGTTCGGCACCCAGATTCGTACTCAGCACTATCAAATTGTGTTTTACACCGGAGTGCTCATTTTTGCCGCGGGCGTGTATCCGTTTATTAAAGAATTGCTGGATAAGCAATACCAAAAATTCGGTAAGTCCTTATCTTTACTGGTCATAGCATTAATTTTATCCATTAGTATGTCCGCTCAGCCCCTCTTTTTAGCCAAAGAGTATTTACCCTATTCCAAAAGAGGGAAAACCACGGTTGATATCCACCAACAGGAGAAAGCCCGAAATCAGGCCGGTAGCGGTGTATCCATGAAATACGCCACACAATGGTCCACCGATCCGCTCGAGCTGTTTACCTGGTTCGTACCTCGTTTTTTCGGAGGAATGTCCAGTGAAAAATATGATGGCAACGCCTATCCAAGATTGCGCGGCCAACAAATCCCGGCTTATTGGGGTTACATGCCTTTTACCCAGAGCTATGAATATATGGGCGCAATTACCCTCTTGTTAGCTTTACTCGGTTTAATTATCTACAGGAAGAAACCACTGGTTATCAGTCTGGGACTTTTTGCTCTTTGGTTAATCCTATTATCTTTCGGAAGACATATGGAATGGTTCTACGCTTTATTCTATAATTATGTGCCTTATTTCAATAAGTTTCGGGCACCTATGATGAGCGTAGCCGTTACCTATTTTGTAATTGTTCTTTTTGCCATGATGGGTTTAAAATATCTGGCGAGTATCTCAAGGGGAAAAGATTGGTTTAAGGAAAACAAAACCATTATTTACACCGTCCTCGGTTTTTTTATCCTGGGCCTTATATTTTGGTTATACGGACAGGGAGCTTCCTTCACCAAACCGGGAGGAGAACGCTATCAGCCCGATACTTTACGGATTATAAAAAATATACGAGCCGAATATTTTAATCATGACGTTTTACGTTATCTACTTCTTATTCTGATCTCAGGGGGAAGTCTGTTTGCTTACCTGGCAAAGAAAATCAATTTCACTATTTTAACCGTTTTTCTGGGTCTTATTGCCATTATGGATTTACTGAATGTGCAGGGAAGAGTGCAAAAGGATTATACGGATGTGAAACGCATTGAGCGTCAATATTTCCGTGAGACCCAAACGGACCAATACTTAAAATCCGATCACACCATCTTCCGTATTTTCCCGAGTGGAGAGCTTTTTGGGAATAACCGCTGGGCTTATTTCCACCAGACGATCGGAGGCTATACACCGATTAAGATGTATACAATTGAAGAGTTAGTCGAAAAAAACATTTATAACGGACCCGACGCCCAATTACCGATCAACTGGAATGTACTCAAAATCTTAGATGTTAAGTACGTGATCATGAAGCAAATCATTCAAAACGAACATCTGCAATTAGTCTTTTCAGATAAGGCGAATCATTTGTATACGTATCTGTTTAAAGATCACTTACCTCGTGCCCATTTTGTAGGTCGGGTGCGGGTAGTACCTGATGAGATCGACCGTTTAAAATATATAAACAGTCCCGCTTTCAACCCCGGGACCGAGGCCGTTTTAGAAAAGCCCCTTCCAGCTAAAATCAGTACTCCCGACAGTAGCTGGACACGTCTGAAACATTTCGATCCCAATCATGTCTCGTTTAGTGTTTATACCGATAAACAGTCCCTGTTGGTCCTTTCCGAAAATTTTTATCCTCCGGGCTGGAGAATTTTTATAGATGGGAAAGAAACGAACAAAATTTACAAAACGGATCACGCTATTCAATCCATTGTAGTTGCACCGGGAGAACATCACATCCTTCTGAATTTTGAACCAAAATCCTTTTTCCGGGATATACATATTTCCTATGCTTCTTTAGGAATTTTGTATCTGATGATACTTATCGGTCTGGTACCTATCTATAGAAAAAAATATATGAAAAAATGAAAAAAGTTTTAATAATCACATATTATTGGCCTCCGGCAGGCGGTCCCGGTGTTCAACGAGTACTGAAGTTTTGTAAATACTTACCCGATTTTGGTTGGCAACCCATCATTCTTACGGTTCGTAAGGGAGAGTTCATCGCTCTGGATCCGGAACTTGAGGAAGATATTCGCCCCGATTTACCCGTTTTTAAAACCCGTTCTTTTGAACCGAATATTCTATATAAAAAATTTGTCGGTATCCCGCTTGAACAACAGATTCCCGATTCGGTCCTGGCCGAGAAAAATATATCCTGGCAAAAAAGGATCGCCCACTGGATTCGCCTGAATGTGTTTATACCGGACGCCAAAATCGGCTGGAAACCTTTTGCCGTCAAAGCGGGAAAAGAAATCATTCGGAATTTAAAACCGGCCTTAATTTTTTCTTCATCGCCGCCACCAACCGTTCACCTCATTGCCTTAAAACTTGCCAAATGGAGCGATTTACCCTGGCTGGCCGACTTCCGTGACCCCTGGACCAGGATTCATTATTATGAATCCTCACGGAAAAATCCTTTATCGGGATTACTCAATCGCTATCTGGAAAAAAAGGTTATACAAAGCGCCAATAAGGTTACCGCCATTATTCCCGGTTTTTTCGAAGAACCCTTAGAAAAGCGAATCACCGTTCTTGATAACGGCTTTGATCCCGATGATATCCAGGTAACAGAGGGGGAAAAGCCCAATTCAAAATTCACAATCCGATATATGGGATCCTTAACTCCTTCTCAGTATGTGCCGATATTTTTTAAGCTGCTTCAGGATCTATGCAACGATGATTTTTACGCCGAAAAAATTTCTGCTGAATTTATCGGTAATATAAGCGAAGAAATTCGTGATAAAATCACTACACAAAACACAGGTTGCCCGGTTCAGTTCGTACCTTATCTCAGTCACAAGGAAGTATTAAAACAGATATCCCATGCCGACCTTCTTCTTCTTTTTATCAATAAAAGTGAAAGCGCCGGACAGATTCTAACGGGAAAGGTCTTTGAATATTTAATGGTTCAAAAACCCATTCTGGCTTATGGACCCCCCGGCGGCGCTTCCGACAGCCTTCTTAAAAAAACCGGAGCCGGACAATTATTCGATTACGATGACTATCAGGGCAGTAAAAGATTTATTGTAGACCGGTTTCACGAATGGCAAACCGGAAAGGCCTTTTCCGGAATTAATCTGCAAGAAATAAATAAATATAATCGTAAAGAATTGACGGGCCGATTAGCCGATTTATTTTCCCGGCTGATCTGAATCATGATTCCGTCATTTAAACACGAATGGATACTTTTTAGAAAAACTTTTAAAGATGTCCGACTCCTATAAACTTCCCCTATCTTTTTACCTGCGTCCCGATGTGGTGCAGATTAGTAAGGAACTGTTGGGTAAATTTTTAATCACTGTATTCAACAACCAATTGACGGCAGGTATGATCGTTGAAACCGAGGCTTATCAAGGCCTTACGGATCGTGCCTCTCATTCTTTTAACGGTCGGTATACTGCGCGTACCCGCATTATGTACCAATCGGGGGGAGTAGCTTATGTCTATCTTATTTATGGAATGCATCATCTTTTCAACATAGTCACCAACAAAAGGGATATCCCCGACGCTGTTTTGGTTCGTGCTCTTCAACCCGCAAATGGCATTGAAATTATGATGCGGCGCCGCGGACTCTCTTCCGCCACCTCTAAGCTCAGCAACGGACCGGCTTTACTTACCCGGGCTTTGGGAATCACTTCGATACATAGCGGACTTTCTCTATTGGGGCAACAAATCTGGCTTGAAGACCGGGGTATTGTTATAGCTGAAAAGGATATTCTCAGCGGTAAAAGAGTAGGAATTTCCTATGCAGGGAAAGATGCCCAAAGATTGTGGCGTTTCAGGATTAAAGGAAATCCCTGGTGCAGCCGGGCTAAATAGAAGTTGTATCCATCTCTTTTATCTTTCTTCTCACCCAGCGTAACTCCGGTAAGAGAAAGCCGAGTGTAATGAATGTGGCCAGAGTATCCGAAATCGGGAAGGCAAACCATATTCCGTTCAAGCCCCAAAAGAGGGGCAGAATCAATAGAAGAGGCAGTAACAGCAAAATTTGCCTGGACAGGGCTAATATGAACGAAGGAAGGGCCTTACCAGCTGCCTGAAAATAGCTGGCGCCGATCAATTGAAAACTTAAGATGGGCATCACCAAAATAATTACCCGCAGGGCATAGCGGCCGATTTGAATCAGTTGTTCATCCTGAGTGAAAACAGCAATGACCTGGCGGGGAAAGACCATCAATAAAATATACAATCCCAGGGCGATAACTGAGGCCCATTTCAGGGCGATTTTCGAGACCTCTTTTACACGACGAAAATCGTTCGCTCCATAGTTGAAGCCGGCGATCGGTAAATATCCCTGCACTAAGCCCATCATCGGCATAAAAATTACTCGTAAAACCCGATTAATTACACCGTAAGCTGCAACCGAAACAGAACCGCCATAGGCAAAAAGGACATGGTTCAAGATCGCCGCCAAAATACTGCCCGCACCATGTCTGCCTAAAGAAGAAGCACCGATGGCTAAAATTTCCCGGACAATGGGCAGGTCCGGTTTTAAATTCCGTACCGAAAAATGCAAAGCGCTTTTTCCGCGACTGAAATAGTATCCGATATATAAAAAGGTGCAGAACTGAGCAATTACACTGGCCAGGGCCGCCCCCTTGACCCCCATATGCAGACCGAAAATAAAAATGGGATCCAGAACCATGTTGATCGCTGCGGCAACCATCATAGTAAGCATTGCCGTACGTGCATTCCCTTCGGCACGGATAATACTGTTTAACACCATGGCATAACTTAAAAAGGGTGTGCCGGCCAAAACAATCATATAATAATCTTTTGCAAAAGTTTTTATATCGCCGGCCGAGCCGAATAGATATAAAATCGTATCGGAGAAAGCATAGCCGACAATCAACAGGCCCGCGCTAAGCAGCAAAGTCAGTGAAATCAGATTGCCGAAACTATGATCCGCCTGTTTATGATCCCGCGCCCCCAACATGCGCGATATAACCGAGGAACCGCCGATGCCCAGGGTTTGAGTCGAAGCAAAAATTAGCATCTGAATAGGCATGACAATTGACAACCCGCCTATAGCCAATGTGCCGACTCCCCGCCCTACAAAAATGGTATCTACCAGGTTGTAAAGGGACATAGAAATCATCCCGGCCGTGGCCGGTACGGACAAGCGTAAAAGAAGTTTCCCTATCTTTTCCTTACCCAATGCTTCGGCATTGCGTGTAAAACGACCGTGAGCCGCCTGTTTATTGGCAGAAAGATTTTCTTGTTCCATTTTCATTCATTCAATTTAAATCCAAGGTCGAAAACATGCAATCTACTTTTCCAGGAGAATATATTTAATGAACGTTTTATCAGCATTTTTTAGCAAATAAATTATACCGAAATTTTATTAGCTGAAAATCCATGACTTTTTTCATTGGATTGCGTCCACTTTTAAAAAATGTGCTGACATCATTCTTTTTTTTAGTTAAATTGATCCTGTTCATTTTTCTTTGCTTCATTAAACTTTCAAGGAGGCCGTGATGCGTTTATTAAACTCTGTTTTGTTATCTCTACTACTCAGTTTCACTCTTGTCTTCGCAGAATCCCATCTAATGCGTTATGCGGATGTTTCCAGAGATCATATCGTTTTTACATATGAAGGCGACCTTTGGCTGGTAAGCATTAACGGTGGAATCGCTAAGCGAATTACGCGTTCGGATGGTGCGGAAATTTTCGCTAAATTTAGTCCCGACGGTTCCAAACTGGCTTTTACAGGTAATTATGACGGGGGGAGTGATGTCTATGTAATGGACATCAACGGCAGTGAACCCGTACGTTTAACCTATCATCCGGCGCAGGACTTAGTACTGGATTGGTTTCCCGATGGTAAACATATTCTTTTCCGTTCTCGGCGGGCCTGGCCTTATCGGGCGGATATGGTTTACCAGGTTTCGCTTAAGGGAGGAATGCCTGAAAAATTGCCTGTTGATCGGGCCGGTTTGGCTACCCTTTCCCCGGACGGCAAATCCATTGCTTACAACCGAATTACCCGTGAATTCCGCCATTGGAAGCGACACAAAGGGGGGACGGCACAGGATATCTGGATGGGCAATTTTAACAAAAAGGATTATCATAAAATCACCCAATATGACGGTACGGATAATTTCCCTATGTGGTACGGTTCCGCTATCTATTTTACTTCCGATCGTGAAGACGGTACTCTAAATATCTATAAATATGATTTGAAAACCGGTCAAATTTCCCGTATGACCCATTATAGCGATTATGATGTCAAATATCCCTCTCTGGGTCCGGGCAAAATTATTTACCAATATGCAGAAACCTTATATCTACTGGATTTAGCCAGCGGTAAAATACAGAAGGTGGACATTGAAATCCCTTCCGATCGTACGTTAATTCGATCCTCTTATATTAACGACAACCGCTATGTACGCGGATTCGGACTCTCGCCGAAAGGTAAAAGAGCCATTCTCGAAATTCGTGGAGAAATAGTCGATATCCCCGCAGATAAGGGGGTACCCTATAACCTGACCCAATCCTCGGCCTCCCGCGAAAAAAATCCGGTCTGGTCGCCTGACGGGCAATGGGTTGCCTTCTTTTCCGATAAAACCGGCGAAGACGAATTATATATCACCGATCCTAAGGGTTCCGCCGATTGGATTCAATTGACCAGCGGCAACAAAGGTTTTCGTATCAACCCCGTATGGTCTCCCGATAGTAAATACATCCTCTTTCATGACAAATTTATGCAATTAAATTTAGTAGATGTAAAAACAAAAAAACGCTCCATTATCGACAAAGGCCAATATGATGACGCCTGGGAACGCTGGGGAATCCAGGACTACTCCTGGTCACCGGACAGCAAATGGATTGCTTATTCCAAAATGGAACGCTCATTATACGAATCCATTTTCCTGTTTTCCATGAAAACCGGGGAAATATACCGCGTAACAAGTACCATGACGGAAGACTGGAGTCCATCGTTTAGTAAAGATGGCCGTTATCTCTATTTTTTATCCAACCGCACCTTTAAACCGATTATGGGGTTTGTGGATCAAAACCATATTTTTCTCAATATGGCCAAACCTTACCTGGTTATCCTTAAAGAGGGGGATCCATCTCCTTTCCGGCCCAAAAACATTTTTGACCAAAGCAAGGATAAAAAGGATAGCAAGCGCAGTAAAAACCTGATCGTCTCTACCACCGGCTCCGGCGACGCCAGTCTTGCTGCTTTTGAATTACGCACTATTGCCGCACCGGTAAAATCCGGAAATCTCTTTCGGCTGGAAGCAATCAAAACCGGATTTGTGTTTCTAAAGAAGACAGAGAATGAATTCCTTAAATATCAAACCGTAACCGATCAAAATACAGGCACAAACCTGGACCTTTACAAATTCACCTTTAAGAAAGGTAAAATCAGTAAATTAATGAGTGGAATAAGCCAGTACCACCTTTCGGCAGATGCCAAACGTATGATTTACAAATCAGGCTCCCAATATGGTGTCGTTGATCTGGGAAAAGCGAAAGTGGGTGACGGTTTACTGCCTTTAAAAAAGGTACCTATTAAAATCGATAAGCAAAAAGAATATGCCCAGGTCTTCGATGAAGCCTGGCGCATCGAACGGGATTGGTTTTATGATAAACACATGCACGGTTTGGATTGGAAGAAAGTCGGAGACATGTATCGCCGATTCATCCCTTACTGTGGCTCGAGGGGAGATGTGAATTATCTGATCGGTGAAATGATTGCGGAAATTAACGCCGGACATACCTATGTTTACGGGGGCGATGTTCAGCATCCCAAATCCATTCGCACGGGTTTGTTGGGCGCAGAATTCGAGGTTAAGCCCCATTCATTTCCAAGAATCAAACGCATCATTCCCACGGATAATTGGGATGGAAAGATTCGTTCGCCTTTGTACCAACCGGGGTGTCCTGTCGAGAAGGGGGATTATATCCTGGCAATCGACGGGGTTAAAATCCTTCCGGGTGACAATATTTACAAATATTTGGAGAACAAAGCGGGTCAGGTTGTAGAGCTTACCTATAACCGAAAACCTTCATTTGAAAAAGCTTCAACCTATCTGGTTAAAACCCTGAATTCCGAATATGCTTTGCGATACCACGCCTGGTCACTGAAAAACCGGCATTATGTAGATCGGAAAACCGACCATCAAGTTGGCTATGTCCATCTTCCGAATATGATGCAAGACGGATTGATTGAATTCGCTAAGGGATTTTATCCCCAGTATTATAAGAAAGGAATGATCATTGATGTGCGTTACAACGGCGGAGGTTTTACCAGTAAGCAGATTCATGATCGCCTCGAGCGAACGATCAACACCTTCATGCAGCCCCGCGAAGGCAAACCGACTCCCGTACCGGAGCGTACCTTTGGCGGGTATCTGGTTCTCCTCATTAATCATGATACCGGCTCTGACGGAGAACTCTTTTCCGAAGCATGGAAATCCCGCCATTTGGGCCCGATCATCGGCCAACGCACCTGGGGCGGCGCAGTCGGTATTGAGCCTCATGAGCCCTTGATCGACAATGGTACGGTTACCCCTCCCCAGTTTGGAGAATACAACAGGAACGGACATTGGGTTATCGAAGGACACGGAGTTGATCCGGATATTCTGGTGGTTAATTTGCCGGCAGATGTATTAAAGGGCAAAGATGATCAATTGGACAAGGCTATTGAAGTAATTTTGAATGAAATTAGTACACGCCCCAAAACGATCTTTAAAAAACCGGTCTATCCCGATAAAAGCAAACCCTCTTTAAAATAAGAAGGTGGTTTTAAGAGACGGTACTTTTTGAGGGAGAGTACCGTCTTTACTTAATTTTAATTGAGGCACAATTCTTGCCTTATTAGTTTTTACCGCCAATAATATAGAAATACGAATATGAAATACCACTCTGTCCGTCTAAAATATAAAGAGGCCTTTTCCCCCTGGACCCTTTTACTGTTACTCATTTTAGCGCTGATTATTTTTCTGCCGGCGCTCAATGAATACCGATCTGCAAAAATCGATCTATTACAACTCTGGACGGAACGAGCCAAGGTCCTTTCGGAAACGATTTTACGATCCGCTTCTAAAATTTCCGTGTTCGACAAAGAAGCACACGAACGCGATGCGCAGCACCTTTTGGACCTGGCCCGGTATGTACATCAACTGGACAGCCTTTATTATCCGGATCATAAACCGGTTCTTAATTATATCCGACAACAGGGCAGAGTAAGAATTTTACTTTTTACCGGCAGGGGAAAATTAAAAAGACATTCCCGCAGAGAAACCGGAAGGATGTTCGGTACCCTGTTAGAAAAACGGATAGAAGCATACTTATCGAATCACCCTGCACCGCATAGAGCCGTTTTAATTAAAACACAAATGGGCCGGATGCGACCGATTCCCGTCGTTTTGGTGCCACGAGGTGATAAACGCGGTTATATGGCTCTCTTCTATCGGGGAATACCCGGAGGACGACCCCACCGTCTTAAAGGCTGGATTGAGCATCTCGTCACCAATCCTTCCCTGGTCTATATCATCCTTTCCGATAAACAATCCATTTTGGCATCTGCAGGGCCTATCCCTGAAAAATGGCAACAACCTGCCCTGCCGAAACCGGTTTCGTGGCAGATCCGCCCGTTGGGCAAAGAGCAGATTTTCGAATATCACCGCTCGGAGCCACAGGGCTTAAGTATTACGATCGGTCTGGCTGCCGGACCCATGGAAAAATTACAACAAAGTTTGGTTAAGCGATTGATCTTGAATTCTCTTTTATTCCTCTTATTCGGAGGCATTCTACTCTTTTATTTCTTGAAACGTCAGAATTTTACTCTGCTACAGCATAAGTATGAACAGCTCCAAACCTCCACTTCATCCGTCTTTAAGAATATGGAAGAAGGCATTATTGTAGTCGATGATACACAGCATATCTATCTGGTCAACCAGGCCGCCGCCCAACTTGTCCATACGGAGACCGAAAAGCTGGAAGGACAATTATTCTCGGTACCGGAATGGCCTTTCCCTGCTAAAATCATGGAAGACCTATATGCAAACAAAACAATGCTCAATCGGGAGGCAAGATTTTCGACTTCTCGGGGAATCGTATATTTGTTAATCACTGCACAACGCCTTCATATTCACTCCGGACTCAACAATACACCTAA
Source organism: Calditrichia bacterium (assembly GCA_026983775.1). Classification (GTDB taxonomy): domain Bacteria; phylum Calditrichota; class Calditrichia; order Calditrichales; family Calditrichaceae; genus JALSTK01. Next base: position 8,371 of record JALSTK010000091.1, on the reverse strand, counting down.
CCAACATTTGTATGTCGTTTTATTTCGGGATATTACATCCAGAAAAGAATATGAAGAATTACAGCAAAGAAAAGGTCGCCTGCTCGCTCTGGGAGAACTGGCTTCACGAGTAGCCCATGAAATTCGCAACCCTTTGAACGGTATCGGAGTGCTGGCCCAACGATTACAAAGAGAATTCCAGCCGGAAGCACAAACCGACGAGTTTAAACAAATGACCCGGGCCATCCGCCAGGAGAGCACACGTATTAATCAGATTATCGAAACCTTCTTAGCGTATGCCCGTGATCCGGAGCTACATTTACAGGACGTAAACTTTTCGGCCCTTATTGAAGCTCTGGCACCTGTGTTACCGTCATCCGACTCCATCCAAATCAATTATTTTTTAGATGAAAACTGTACCGTCAAAGCCGATGCCGACCAGTTGAAACAAATCGTCCTGAATCTGGTAAAAAATGCCGTGGAAGCTTCCCCGGGAGGTTCCGAAATAAATATTAAACTTTCCTGTAAGGGAAAAACCGCAGCGTTTATGGTTGAAGATCACGGAACGGGACTGAGCGAAGAATTACAGAAAAAAATCTTTGATCTGTATTTTACTACAACACCAAAGGGAAATGGGCTTGGGCTGAGTATCGTAGAAAAAATCGTCTCTGCCCACGGTGGGAAAATACAGATCGAATCGCCTTATTCCGATCAGGGGAAGATGGTTAGCGGTGCCCGGTTTATTGTAGAACTTCCTGCCGTATAAATCATATTAAGAAAGGCAGACAACACACAATGGTTAGCCATACGATACTTATTGTAGATGATGAAAAAATTCAGCGCGAATCTTTAGCCGGATTCCTAAAGAAGCAAAATTATGTGGTTTATTCGGCTGGAAGCGCCAGGAGTGCCTTACAAATAATAAACGAGCATCCGGTTGACATCGTTTTTAGTGATGTTAAAATGGAGGGGCTTTCAGGTTATGATTTACTGAAAGAGATTAAGAGGATAAACCCGCAAATAACGGTTATTATTATGACCGCCTTTGGGAAGATCGAAGAAGCGGTACAGGCCATGAAAGATGGCGCCTTCGATTATCTGACCAAACCGATTGATCTAAACGAAGTGGAGCTGATCATCGGTCGGGCTATTGAGCTAAAACATTTAACCCGCGAAAACGAAGAGTTAAAAGAACGACTGCGTGAGAAACACCGCCTGCAAAACATCCTCACCAATAGCCCTTTGATGGAAAAGATGTTAAGTATGGCCGCACGAGCTTCTCGTACCAAAGCAGCCGTGCTTATTCAAGGGGAAAGCGGCACCGGCAAAGAACTGATAGCCAATGCCATCCACCAAAGCAGCCCTTTTGCCGATAAAGCGATGATCACCGTAAACTGTGCGGCCATTCCCGAAAATCTTTTTGAGAGTGAATTGTTCGGTCATGAAAAAGGTTCCTTTACCGGCGCTATCCAGCAAAAAGCGGGCTTAGTCGAAGTGGCCGATAACAGCACACTATTTCTGGATGAGGTAGGGGATATTCCTCTTCCTATGCAGGTCAAATTATTGCGTTTCCTTCAATTTGGTGAATTTCAGCGTGTCGGCGGAAACACATTGAGGAAAGTATCTGTTCGTATCATTGCCGCAACAAATCGGGATTTACAAAGAATGATTGCCGAAAAAAAGTTTCGTGAAGATTTCTACTATCGGCTGAATGTTGTGAATATTCACATCCCGCCCTTGCGCATGCGGAAGGAAGATATTCCTTTACTGATTGATTTTTTTATCAAAAAATATGGGCATGAAAACCAAAAGAAAATTACCAAAATTTCCAAAGAGGCCCTGGACATGTTGATGAAATACGATTATCCGGGCAACATCCGGGAGTTGGAGAATATTATTCAACGCGCTGTTGTTTTGGCCAGAGATGAAATTATTATCCGCAGCGACTTACCCGTTCATATCCATTCCTCAGCTTTTTCCACCGATACTTCTGCTACTCATCCCGGACAATATTATACAGGGACTTTCCGGGAAAAGGTCGCCGCTTTTGAAAAGGATTTAATCAAACAGGCCCTGGCTGAACATCATTTTAATCAAAGCCGGGCTGCGGCATCTCTCGGGATTAATGAACGTAATTTACGATATAAAATGCAAAAATACGGAATCATCGCTCCTAAATAATGTGTATAAAATTGTCGAGTGAATTCGACAATTTTGTCGAATTGATCCGAAGAGATGGCCCTCATCTATGATCTATAGCCGATTCGCGGTTGGCACATCTATTGCAATTATAAACGATAAAGTTTATAAATCCAACTAACCAAACGGAGGTGTATGATGAAACATACCCAATTATTATCCATGCTCTTAGGAGTTATCTTATTAACCGGCCTGGCTTTCGCTCAGGGCCCGGGCAATCCGCCGGTTGGTCCGGAGAGACCCATGTTCGGCCAGAAAGCTCCCATGTCCCGCCTGGGCTTAACAGATCAGCAACAAGCTAAGATCGAGAAATTACGTTTGCAGTTTGAGAAGGAAATGCTCCCTTTACGAGACAAAGTAAAGAGTTTGAACACGGAGTACCGTTTAATGGTGATCGATGAAAAAGCTTCCAAGGCCCAGTTAAAAGCACAATTGGATAAGATAAGTGCTCTGCGTACGACCATGGCCTTAAAGAGAGCGGAACACCAACGCCAGATCCGTAATCTTCTGACGGATGAACAAAAGTTAAAATATGACCAGCACTATCTAAATCCTGGTAGAAAAGGAATGATGATGGGTCATAAAAAGCCTCCTCGTCGCCCTTCTATGATGCGACGCCGCTCACGATAGAACCTCAATCTCATCCGGCCATCTCCTTTGGAGATGGCTTTTTAATATCCTCTTTTTTGGGTTAAGATTTTATTATTTTTATCGAATATAAGGTTAATATATCAAAATATTTTACTGAATTTAGCATTAAGAGTAGACTGTTTATGAGATTCTCCTTATATTATTCCAAATTTAAATAGTGATGAAAACCCCGTTTATGAATTCAAAATTTCTTACCCCTCTTTTATTAAAGCTGTTGACCGGTAGTTTGTTGCTTCTTGTATTCATACTTAGCGGCTGTACCCTACCGATTAAATTAAAGAAGCTCAAACCTGCCAAACCGGCAACAAGGATCCAGACCCTGCCTCATATTGAAGGTATGGTTTTTATTCCATCCGGGTGGTATATGATGGGCAGCCCCTATAAAGCGGATGAGAAACCGGTTCATAAGGTCTATATTGATGCTTTTTTCATGGATAAGGATGAAGTTACGGTTGCGGAGTATCGCCGATTTTGTAAAGCTACCAGGCGTCGCATGCCTGAACAGCCTATTTGGAATGAAGACAACCACCCTGTAGTCAATGTCAGCTGGTACAATGCCCGGGCCTATGCAAAATGGGCCGGGAAAAGGCTACCGACCGAGGCAGAATGGGAATATACCGCCCGTTCCGGGAAGACATCTTACCAATACACTTTAGTCAGTAAGGATATCTATAATCATAGCTATGGAAATATCGCAGATGAATCCATTCTATCGGTCAAGATACGTTTTCCTATAAAAGAACGCTATGATGACGGATATGTTTATACGGCTCCCATCGGTTCATACCCTCCGAATCCCCTTGGTGTAAAAGATATGGAGGGGAATGTATTGGAGTGGTGCCAGGATTGGTATAGTAAAAATTATTATGCTTCAAGCGTAGAAAAAGATCCGCAAGGTCCTGCTACCGGAATTTACAAGGTGATTCGCGGAGGGTCATGGAATCGTAGCGGCTCCTATCTCAGAACGACCTACCGGACCTTTTACAATCCGAAAGTTAGATTTGATTTTCTCGGATTCCGTTGCGCCAAGGATTATAAGCCACAACCGGAAGTTCTTGTCACCAAGTAATCCTTACCAACGCCCTTTCCGGTTCCAACGATGCACACTACCGGTTCGCAAATGTCCCTTCCCGCCTCTTCCATTGAACCGTAAAATTTTATTTTGAAGATTTTTCCATTTATCAACAAAAACATCTGATCCCGAACGGGCATTTTTAAAGAGTACTCTGAGGCGATTTATGGATTTCGATTTCACTTTACCGTAAACTTGTCTCATCGTACCTCCGGATGTTGATTAGTTGAAAACTTTTTTTAAGGGATTCAATTTTATACAATTTCGGGGAAATGTCATTCGTTTGATTTTCATATTGACATGAATGGATCTGTTTGTTAAAATTATTAAACCCGATTTTATGTGTTTCATATCTATTATATGTTTTGAAATCAAAAATGTTCTCTGTTAAATGTTCCGGCCGATTGACGGTGGTCACATACAAACAGAATAAAAAAGGGTACAATTATAATTGTAGAACGGTCTGACATAATTCCTTCAGAATATTGAACTTATTTATAATATTTATCGAGTGGTAGATAGCCAAATTGTATAGAGGGCTGTAGATGGATAGACGCGGCTTTACAAGAATAAAAATACAGGGTGCCAAAATTCAATACCGCCGGGAATCGGTTCGGGGTTTATGGGGAGTTTTATCCAAGCCTGCAGAGGTGCAAGATATTTCCAAAAGCGGATTGGCCTTTATTACCAATGAATTACTGCAACACGGCGACAAAATAGTCATGAAAATTAATTTTCCGGACGGGAAGCATCTTAAGCTGAAAGGCCAGATAAGGTGGCATCAGGCGCATAGTTCTTCCGATTCCTTTTATCTCGGTGTCCAGTTCGCTCCTTTTGGTTACAGGCACGATTATAACTCTATGAATGCCTGGGAATATTTACGTTCGATGGAAGGTCAGAGCATTATCAAGCCGGAAAACAATTAGTCCGTTATTCTCTCTCCCTGCATTGCCTTCAATTTTTTTGATTACTATATTTAATTATGCTCTAAATAAACACTCAAACACTATTACATCCTTATTTCCGGAGAGAGAAATCCTCATGAGACTAAAACTGCATTGGCAAATTTTTATCGCTCTTTGTTTAGGAATCCTGTTTGGAATGCTGGGACGGGCAGCGGGTTTCGAAAATTTCATTATTGAAAAAGTTTATATCTTAGGAATCATCTTTTTAAGAGCGTTGCGCATGGTGATCGTTCCCCTGATTGTGGCTTCAATAATCTCGGGGGTTACCGGTATTGGTTCTGCAGAAAATTTCGGTCGTTTGAGCCTTAAGACGTTTACCTATTACATAGTAACCAGTTTACTGGCGATTTTGACCGGACTGGTTTTTATAAATCTTCTGCACCCCGGAATCGGCGCTCATCTGGGTTTACATGAAATTCCGGGTGATCTTCAGGGTAATGTGCAGAAATTAGGCGACACTTTGCTCGGTATTATTCCGACAAACCCTTTTAGATCCATGGTAGACGGAAAAATTCTGCCAACCATCTTCTTTTCACTTTTGTTCGGTTTCTTTATTAGCAAAGCGCCTAAGCCCTATAATCGGCAACTCACCGATTTCTTCCAGGGCTTTTTTGAAGTTATGATGCGCCTTACTCATTTTATTATTCTTTTTACACCGGTCGGCGTCTTCGCGATTATAGCTAAAATTATCGCTTCTACGGGAATCGATGTTTTTATCCCTCTCGGTGGATATATGGTAGCTGTAGTAGCGGCCTTAAGCTTTCATGCCTTTATCACTTTGCCTTTGTTATTGTATTTTATTGGCGGTGTTTCTCCCAGAGCGATGTTTCGGGCCATGTCTGCCGCCTTACTCACCGCCTTCTCTACTTCTTCCTCTTCGGCTACGCTTCCTCTCACCATGTCATCCATGGAAAATAACGCCGGGGTTTCGAACAAGATCAGCAGCTTTGTTTTACCTCTCGGGGCAACGATTAACATGGATGGTACGGCTCTGTACGAATGCGTCGCTGCGATTTTTATTGCCCAGGTTTATGGAGTTGACCTGAGTTTCGGTCAACAATTCATAGTTGTCCTAACCGCCTTACTGGCCAGTATCGGTGCCGCCGGAATTCCTATGGCCGGATTCGTAATGATGGCTATTATTTTAAAAGCGGTCGGCTTGCCCATGGAAGGATTGGGATTAATTCTCTCCGTAGACCGTATACTGGATATGATGCGCACTTCGGTAAATGTATGGAGCGATAGCTGCGGTACTGCTATTATTGCCAAAAGCGAAGGAGAAACGGAGTTGAAGGTGGTGAAATAAAAAGAGCAGGATATACCGATCCTGCTCTTTATAAGATTTATTTACAGCGTTGTCAGCGCTTTTTCAATGCGCTCCAGAGCCCAGTCAATTTCTTCTTTGGTTATAATTAACGGAGGAGCTAAACGAATCACATTTTCATGCGTTTCTTTTGCCAGAAGCCCTTCCTGCTGTAAAAATTCACAGAAACGCCTGGCACCTCCGGCTTCCGGTTTTAATTCGATCCCGATGAATAATCCTCTGCCCCTGATTTCCTGAACATAACTGCTTGAAATCCCCTTCAATTTGTCCATCAAATACCGACCCAGGTCTGCAGAACGGCCCGGCAGGTCTTCATCTACAATTACATCCAGAGCAGCCCCGGCAATAGCGCAGGCCAAAGGATTCCCACCGAAAGTACTGCCATGATCCCCGGGATTAAAGACGCCCAACACTTCTTTCCTGCCCACTACGGCAGAGACCGGATAAAAGCCACCGGAAAGGGCTTTACCGATGATGATTAAATCCGGTTTAACTCCCGATTCGTGTTGGTAGGCGAACAAGGTGCCGGTACGGCCCAGACCGGTCTGAACCTCATCGGCAATGAACAGGACGTTATGCTCCCGGCATAAATCCTGGGCTTGTTTCAAATAGCCTTCCGGAGGTATAAGGATGCCTCCTTCCCCTTGAATAGGTTCGAACATGAAAGCAGCCGTATTCGCCTTCATCGCCTCTCTAAGAGCTTCGATATCACCGAAGGGTACAATCACAAAACCGGGTGTAAAAGGACCAAACCCATCCTGATACTGTTTTTCCGTGGAAAAACCAACGATCGTCGTGGTACGTCCGTGAAAGTTATTACTACAAACAATTATTTCCGCTTTATCTTCAGCAATTCCTTTTACCTTATAACCCCATTTGCGGGCCGCCTTAATAGCCGTTTCCACGGCTTCGGCACCTGTATTCATTGGCAACATCATCTCCATCTGGCATAGCTGCGTAAGCTTCTTGGCAAAAAGACCGAACTGATCGTTACGGAAAGCCCTTGATGTAAGGGTAATATGTTGGGCCTGGTCGACCAGCGTCTGATAAATACGGGGATGACAATGGCCCTGATTGAGGGCCGAATAGGCACTTAGAAAATCCATGTACTTTTTACCATCCACATCATACACCCAAACCCCTTCTCCTCTGGTTAAAACAACATTTAAGGGATGATAATTATGGGCGCTGAAGCGATCTTCCAGATCAATATAGTCTGTTGAATTCATTTTATCGCCTTTCCTTTTATTCCATTTCAAACCGGATTTAATTACCTGAAATCCATGTAATTTACAATTACCTTCGATGGATATCAATATGAATGATTTTTCTGCCGGATATATATCTGCACAGGAAAAGATAAAAACGAAACAGGTATAAAAAAACTGCTGCAAATTGTGTGCAGCAGTCGATCAAAAGATTTTTTATCCAAATAGGAGCGTTTAGTTTTCTTTAATACGGATACTTCCGTTTGTGGTTCGTAAAAAGATAGCAGTTCCCCCTTCGTTAATCCGGCCCTCCAGCCTCCTGCGGGATTCAGCATAGGTTTCGGTCAAAGGCAACTCACAGGAAATTTTTCCGTTGGTTGTCCGCGCTTCCAGATCCGCATTGATATCAGCCGGTAAAAATAAATGTATGGAGCCGTTAGTAGTACGTATTCGTATATCCTGATCCGGATTTACTACATCCAATGCGGCATAGATTGTACCATTAGTCGATTTGGCTTTCACCGATCCCTTTATATTTTCGGCGGTTATTTTGCCATTGGTGGTAAACAAAATGATATTTCCGCTTATACCATCCACATGAATGCTGCCATTCGTCGTATGAATTTCCATTTCCATGGAATCCGGAACCGCTATTTCATATTGTACGCTTTTATTGTTGCCGTTCTGACCGAACAACCAGGCAAAGAATCCACCTCTGTCTTGACTCCTGGGATAAATCGTCCTGATTTGCAGCACATCATCCACCTGATCAATATCGATCTGCAGATCGTCTAACAGCTTTTTGGCAGTACTGCCGGTACTGGCACTGACCTTTTTTCTGGCAAGAATATGGATATCAGCATCATCCGAATGGCGGATGGCTATGCTACCGTTGGTGTTGGATAGCTCTAACCGAACGATATCATCAACCGCAACCTGCTTTTTGAAAGTCTCCTCCAGCGTGGTTGCCCGC
>JALSTK010000090.1 GCA_026983775.1 Calditrichia bacterium | reverse complement strand
CTTAATCAGTAGTTCCTGTAACTGAGTACGGTTGATTGTATAGAATTGAGCCGCGTCCGTTACTTGTTTGAAGGTTAAAAAAACATTATTCTTGAATAATGTTTTCAGCATGAGATTCATTTTTCTAGGCTCGGTTCGATCTCCGGGAATCACGAATAGATTTTTACCGGAGCGGACAAAAGCTTTCAACCGGGAGAAAGCCGTCGTAGGAATGGACGGCGGATCATCAAGAACAATCAAATCAAACGTACGAAGTATAATTCCCTGCCAATGATTGTAATCGGTTTGCCGAATATTTAAACGGGTGTTTCGGTTGAAAATTTCGGAGGCAGCGGACAGGACCCCCTGGTGCCGGTCGGAAATCAATAGAATCCGGATTTTTTGCGGAATATACACCGAGAAGAAATAACGATTGTCAATCAATAAATCATCATCGTCAATTTCCGCTTTCAGGGGAACATACCCAACCTGATGAACGGTAATAGGCAGTTCGACGATTCTCCGGCCCTGCCCGTTAAAGGATATTTGCTTCATGGCCAGGCGCTGATCTTTGCTATAGATGTTGAGTGCTGTCTCCATAGGATGACGGGCGTTGTTTTGAAGCTGAATCTGCAAACGGATGGGTTGATCTTTTTCGAAAAATTGAGATTTAAACGCAACGGAATCTATACTTATATTATGGATGGAATCCCGGGCAGAAGGATTGGACAGGAAAATACGCACCGGAGGGTGGCTAAAATAACCGTTTAATGAATCCGGTACCACTTTCCGGTTTAAGCGCAGATCGCTGAACAGATACAATTCGCGGTTAAAGTTCATATAACGTTCAAAAAGCGATTTACTGATGCGGAACATCGGTTTGAAATCAGGAGAAAGGTTACTCACATTCAGATGGTGTAGAAGGGCCTTAGCCTGGCTCTTGTTCAGGGGGTGTTCCGGGAAAAAAGGTGCATCCGGAGTTAGAATAAACAGCTGATCTTTATCATCAAAAGTCTGGACAACCTGCAGGGCTTTTTTACGAGCCAGATCAAAGAGCTGACTGGCGCCGGAGTAAGTTTGCATGCTATACGAATTGTCCACCAGCAGCACGGCCGTGGTCCTGGCAGAGCCATGGCTGCTCAGCGAACGGTTTAGAGTCGGGCGGGAAAAGGCCAGTACTAAAAAAAGAATAAACAGGGTACGAATAATCAGCAGTAAGATCTGGTAGAAGCGAATATGACGGATACGTTGGTTTTCCAGCAATTTCAAAAATCGTAACGAACTAAAAGGAATTACTTTGCTCCTTCGTCGGCTGAAGAAGTGCAGAATAATCGGGATCGAAGCTGTTAGAAGGGCAGGAAGAATGAAAGGATTTAAAAAACTAAGCATAGAAAAAATATATCCAATTCGCTTAAACGATTATAGTCCGTGTTTAAATAATTCATTTGAAAATAACACCAAAATTTATTATTTACAATAAAGCTTTTTATGGGAGATGGATTTGGGAGTAAACCAACATCAACTATACGATCATCTGGCTCTTGTCTATGATCACTTGATGAGCCATGTTAATTACCGGCAATGGGCTCGATATATCAACACATTGATTGCCATGCACCATAAGAAAGTTTCGCTGATCGGCGATCTTTCCTGCGGTACGGGTTCCCTGCTGCCCTACCTGAAACGGCGCAGGCGTTATATTATCGGCAGTGATCGTTCTCCGGGTATGCTGCTTCAGGCCAAGAGAAAAACGACCTCCTTGCCGGTTGCATTGCTTGCAGCGGATTTTCGGTACCCTCCTTTTAAATCCGAAACATTGGATGTGGTTGTAATTCTTTACGACTCCATCAATTATATTTTACAGGATGAATACATTGGCGTGGTCATGAACAATATCGCCGGTATACTCAAAAAGAATGGTCTGTTGATTTTTGATGCGATTATGCCCAACGTTTGTCGGAACATTTTTAACGATTTTCGGGAGAGTCAATTCTTCGGCAATGATCGGGGCTATGAACGCAAAGCCTGGTATGATGAAGAGAAACATCTTCAGTATAATGAATTCAGAATATATAATAACCACCGGGTGTTTTCGGAAACCCATATCCAAAAAATCAGAGAAATATGGGAATGGAGGCGGCAGATTGAAGGGAGTTCCATGGAAATTGAGGCTATTTACAGTGATTTTACATTCCGACCGGTGCGAAAAAAAACCGAAAGAGCACATTTTGTATGCAAAAGAAGGAAATGATTCGTAAATTCATAATGCGGACAGGATAGTGGAATTTTAATTGCAAAAATTATGATTGAAATATATAATGCCGATCTGACGGTTGATAAAAAATCGATCCTTAAAAATATCTCTCTACGTATAGTCAAGGGGGAATTTGTTTATCTGGTCGGTCCCAGTGGAGCCGGGAAATCATCTATTTTGCGTATGATCTATATGGATCTTTTTCCAGAAAGGGGCAGCGTAATTGTGGAGCGCTTTAGTTCCGTAAAGATAGATGATAAGGATATCCCTATATTACGTCGCCAACTCGGAGTCGTTTTTCAGGATTTCAAACTGCTTGCAGATCGCAATGTCTATGAAAATGTGGCTCTGGCCTTAAGGGTTACCGGCGTCCGTAGCAAAGAGATAAAGCGCCGGGTTTTACGGGTCCTGGCCGAAGTAAATCTAAACCAGAAGCGGGATCATTTTCCGGAAGAACTTTCCGGAGGCGAGCAACAGAGGGTGGCCATAGCCAGGGCGATTGTTAATAATCCCATCAGTGTGTTAGCCGATGAACCGACCGGGAATCTGGATAACCGTACCTCCGCTGAAATCATGCATATTCTGGAAAAGATCAATCACCAGGGGACGGCGGTTATTATGGCCACACATAACGAGGGTTTGATTCGCAAGTTTCCACACCGGGTGATCTACATTAAAGAGGGGATGATTACTTCCTGATGAATATCTGGTTTTCGGTTAAAGAAGGAGTTCATGGCTTCAAGCGGGCCAGACTGGCATCGTTTATTACGATTTCGTCCATAGGGCTCAGTCTTCTTTTAATCGGTCTTTTTCTGGTATTTTCGGTTAATGTAAATCGATGGATCGGTAAGAAGCGGGCTAAAATCGAGATTGAAGTCTATCTGGACCCGGATGTTTCGAGCCGGCAGGGGAAACAGATCGCGAAGGAGATTAAAAAATTAGAGGGGGTACAGCAGGTAAAGTTTGTTTCAAAAAAACAGGCGGCCAGACAATTCGAACAGGAATTCGGTCAAAACGTGTATGATGTGTTAGGTACCAATCCCCTGCCCTTTTCCTGCGTTGTGCATTTACAAAAGGGTTTCCGCTCTTCTTCGGCGATTGCTCAAATAAGCCGAAAGATAAAAGCCATTCCGGGAGTTGGAGATGTATTGTATGAAAAGGATTTGCTAAGCCTGATCGATCATTACCTGACCATCATTTATTTGGCGGCCTTGTTAATCGGGTTGATCCTGATTATTGCCTCGGTAGTTTTGTTATTCAATACGATTCGTTTAACGATTCTGGCCCGCAGTGATATTATCGAAATCATGAAGCTGGTGGGGGCCACCAAGCGCTTTATTCGCAGACCGTTTTTGGTGGAAGGCCTGTTACAGGGAGTTTTCGGTTCTTTGCTGGCCTGCGGATTGTTATGGATATTGGATAAAACCTTGCAGCGCACCATTGGCAGCCATTTATTGATGGATAGCTGGATATATATTTTTATTGTTTTATTTGGAGCTCTGATCGGATTCCTATCCAGTGCAATGAGCATTTCTAAGTATTTGAATCGAATATAGGTTAAAAGTCCTGAAAGTGTAACTTTCATCGGGCAGTCTAATCTAAATGATAAGTTAAAAAACAGCGTTTAAACCGGGTTAAGAAATAACTACAATAAAAAATGGTTGAACTTAATAAAAAAGAGAAATCAATATTACGAGCCATTATTCGGACTTTTGTGAAAACGGCTGTGCCGGTAGGTTCGATTCATCTGGCCCGCAAAAGCGGGACGGGCCTGAAGCCGGCGTCTGTACGCCGTTTAATGGCCGGATTGGAAGAGAAAGGTTATCTGGAACATCCCCATACTTCTGCCGGACGGGTACCTACCACGGCCGGTTATCGCTATTATGTGGATCGGTTGGTGCGCGTGCATAAGCTTCAGGAACCGGCTGCATCGATGATCATGGAAACCATTGAAAGCTATGACGGAGACGTCAATTTATTGATGGAAAAGGTGGCTCGTGTGCTGGCCTCCATTTCCCGGCAATTGGGAATTATCGTTACGCCCCGCCTGTATGAGGGGATTTTCGACCGCATACAAATCGTTCCCGTTGCCACCAATAAATTAATGGTGGTGCTTAGCATACATAGCGGACAAATCAATACCATCCTCATGGAAGTACGGCAAAAAGTAGAACGCAAGGCGATTAAACAAATTGTTAATCGTATTAATCAACGTTTCCACGGCAGGCCTTTAAGATATATTAAGGATATTTTTGCCGATGCTCTGGCGGATATGAAACATGAACCGAACGGCCTGGTGCAACTGTTCCTCGACGCTTCGGATCGTTTATTCGATTTTGAACGGTTCGAAAACTATGCAGTGACCGGAACGAAGAATATTTTGCAACAACCGGAGTTTTCGGATTTACACCGTTTTTCTACGCTGGTTGACCTGCTGGAGGATAAAAACATCATCATCCATTTCATGGAACAACGCGAGAATCCACCGGGTATAAAAGTAACTATCGGAGAAGAACATTTCGAGAAACAAATCAAAGAGTGCAGCGTTATTACATCAACTTACCGGGTGGGCAATATAGCCGGAGTCCTGGGTATCATAGGTCCCAGACGAATTGCTTACGGTAAAATTATCCCCCTGGTTGAATTTACGGCTCAGGCCCTGACCCGGCACTTGTCACCTTCGAATATGCAGTAATTAAATTAAACAAGGATAAAGGAAAATATAGATGGCAGAAAAAACGGAAGACGTCAAACAGAAAGCAAAGAGCGTAGAAGAGGAAAAAGCGAAGAAAAAAAAGCGGACCACCTCTCAGGCAAAAAGCCAGAAAAAGATCCATGAACTGGAAGAAAAAATAAAAGAATTGGAAGAAACAAATCAACAATTAAGAGATCAGAATTTACGGAAAATTGCCGAATTTGAAAATTATAAACGAAGAACAGAAAAGGAATTTTTAGCCCATCTGGAAAATGCCAACGAGGGGCTGATTACCGAGTTATTGCCTGTAATTGATGATTTTGAGCGTTTCCTGAAGCATGCCGAAGAGGATCAGGCCAGCGCATCGTTGAGAGAAGGCGTGGAATTAATCTACAAAAAAATGATCAATATCCTGGAGAAGAAAGGTTTAAAGAAGATGGAAGCCGTAGGAGAGGAATTCGATGCGGAAAAACATCAGGCGTTGATGCAAATCGATTCCGATACGCATGAGAGCGGATTCATTGTAGACGAACATTTACCAGGATATACTTTAAATGACAAGGTGATCAGACATTCCCAGGTGATTGTGGCTAAATAAGGTGCATATATGACGACGAAAAGGGATTTTTACGAAATATTGGGTGTGGATCGAAATGCGACCCAGGACGAATTAAAAAAAGCATATCGGAAATTAGCGGTTAAATATCATCCCGATAAAAATCCGGGCGATAAAGAGGCCGAAGCCAAATTCAAGGAGGTGGCCGAAGCCTATGCGGTTCTTTCGGATCCCAAGAAGAGACAGCAATATGATCGCTTCGGACATGCCGGACCGCAAGCCAGCAATTTCAGCGGATTTGACATGGGCGGATTCGATATTGCCGATGCCCTGCGCCAGTTTATGGAAGAGGGATTCGGATTCGGCGATATTTTCGGCGGAGGAGGCACCGGCCGGCGCCGGGCCGGAAGCAGACGACGCGGTAGTGACTTGCAGGTGCGCTTGAAGCTCACCCTGGAAGAGATTGCTACCGGTGTTACTAAAAAAATCAAAGTGAAAAAGAAGGTTCCTTGTCCGGAATGTAACGGCACCGGAGCGGCTAAATACAGCCGTACCATCGCCTGCCCGGTCTGTCACGGCTCCGGTGAAATCCGTCAGGTATCCCATTCCCTGTTTGGGCAGATGGTTAATGTCTCCACCTGTCCGCGCTGTGGAGGCGAAGGGCAAATTATCGAAAATCCATGCCATTCCTGCCATGGAGAAGGAGTCGTGGAAGGCAGCAAGACCATAGAAATCAATGTTCCGGCCGGTGTAGCCAATGGCAATTATATCCCTTTGCACGGTGAAGGTAATGCCGGTAAAAGAGGCGGACCCGCCGGTGACCTGATTGTCCATATCGAAGAGAAGAAACATGATATTTTTGAGCGCCGCGGCGATGATGTGGTGATGGTTTTACCGATCAGTTTTTCGAAAGCGGCTTTAGGCACTTCGATCGAGATTCCGACCTTAACGGGAAAAGCTAAGTTATCGATTCCGGCCGGCACTCAGTCCGGTAAAATTTTGCGCATGCGGAATAAGGGTATTCCCCACTTGCGCGGCGCGGGCATCGGGGATCAGTTGGTTCAGGTACAGGTCTATGTACCGACCCGCTTAAATGCCCATGAAAAGCAGCTCTTAGCCGAACTGGATCATAGTGAGAATGTTCAACCCCAGTCGGACGGGCATAAGTCGATTTTCGAAAAATTTAAAGATGCATTGAATTTTTAGATAGAGTTTATTAAACCGGCAGAAGGATATGTTCTCGTTAACCAAAACGGAACGTAAGGCGCTGCTGGTGATTACGGCTGTTATTTTGCTTAGTATTTTTGTGCAATGGATGCGTCCGCATACGACCCGGGTTAAGCCTTACGACTATACCATGCAGGACAGCTTGTTCAAAGCCTTGTCCGGCGATACCTTATCCGCTGACAGGCCGCAAGCATACGCTTCCTCGTCGCTTTCGGCGCCGTATCATTCTCAATATTCGAAGCATAAAGAGTCTCACCCAATACAACGTATCGATCTGAATAAGGCCGGTTCATCCGATTTGCAGCGCTTACCTAGAATCGGACCCGCCATTGCCGGAAGAATACTGGCCTATCGTAAAAAGCACGGTTCTTTCAAATCCACAGAAGAACTGATGAGAATCAAAGGTATCGGGCCCAAAACATACAAAAAGATTGCCCCCTTTGTTTTCATCAGGAAAAAATAAAGCGATAGAAATAGGATCTGTAGAACATTATATTTTTCCGGCCCCTGATAATCCATACTTAGGGCAAGATGCACGGCATTCAAGAAGAGCTTGAATTTATATAACCACTTAAAGAAAAACGGAGCAAATCTCTTTGGGCGAGATTTGCTCCGCTGCAAACATAGATAGCAAAAGTTGGATCTTAATGGATTAGTCCATTACACAAGATCGATTCATTTTAAACTATTTTAAAAGCCGTAGTTTTTCTTTGATTAACTTTAATCTGATATTCATATCTTCCGCCATTGTCGGGCCATGAAATCCTATTTCTACAAAATATATTTTACCGTCAGGGCCGATAAAAAACTTGGTGGGAATGCCCCCCACTTCAAACGCATTTTTGATACTGCTATTTTTATCGTCCAGTAAAACCGGAAAGGTATAATTATTAGCGGCCATTAGTTTTTTTATGGCTTTTACGCGCGCCGCTCCTTTTATCCGTTCCGTTGTATTAATTGCAAACAAGGCGATATTCGGATCCTTTTGATGTTCTTCCCAGAATTTTTGCAAGTAAGGGAAAGAGGCCTTACACGGACTGCACCAGGTCGCCCAGAAATCAACAATAACCGTTTTGCCTCGAAGAGAAGCGAGAGACACTTCTTCACCGTCCACATTTTTTAACGTAAATGCGGGCGCCGGTTTCGCGTTTGTAATAAAGGTTTTGGCTATTTCCTCTTTGCGATAGACGCCGCTTTTCTTTTTGGCGTCTACAACTATTTGTTCGGCGGTTTTGGCGTCGCCGGTTTTTTTAATATAGGCTGTTTTGAACAACTTTACTATTTTATCATTGAATTTCGCTTTTTCTATCGCCTTTTTTCCAATATCCACCGCTTTATCCCATTGTTTGGTATCCACTAAAAATTGTAAATATTCTTCGATAAAGGCTACTTCCTGATGTGGATAAAGCGTTATTCGGCTCAATTTAGTAAAACACTCCTGCGCTTTGTCGTTTTGGCCCAGTTTATAATAGGCCGTCGCCATGGCGCTTAAAGGCGTATATAAATATTTCTCTTTCTTCGATTCTATTTTTTCTTTCGTATAGGAAGGATAGAACATTTCAGCCGAGTTTATTCTGTCTATCATCTGACGGCCGATTTTGAGGATAGTATTCCACTTCTTTGTCCGTATTAAATCCGGCAAAGTATAACGCGCCCAGCTCCAGTAGAATCTTGTGCCTTTGACCCTATCTTCCATCCGCATTAATTCGTCTAATCGTTTTGTAACATTCTTAATTTTTCTAATCTTAATTAGAGCATTGTTCAGCACATAACGGTGCTTCGGATTCAATTTCCCGATTTGCTGCACAATCTGTTTTGATTTTTCGGGATTGGGCCGGTAAAAAAAGGAATAGGCAAATTCCAACAGTTTGATATCGCGGGGGTGTTGATCAAGGTAAGCCGCGAGTTCGGTTTCAATCTTTTGGGCTTCCGTTTTATTGTTATTTTTAATGGCTTCTCGGTAGCGTATATTAGCGCTTACCGCCCGGGCCCGCCAGTTATCCGGATACAGATTAATTTCTTTTTTATACAAAGCCAAAGCCCTATCTGCGTCCAGTCTTCTCAAGTTTAACAGGAAAGAGACCATCCCTTCACCCGTTGCCTGGGAAAGCGCTGAATAACCGCCTTTAACCGGTTTTCCGTCTTCGGAGTACAGAAGTATTTCCCAACCCTTTTGATTGTTATTATCATATGTATCGTGTGCTTCAAACTGAAAAATAATACAGCCGGTTGCTTCTTCCGGAACCATTTTGGCCTTCCAGGTAATTCCGTATTTTTGCATTGGGATCTCGTTCATTTTGCCATTTTCAAGTATCTCTCTGTCGGTGGGATTTACCGGAATAAAAAGTGCCTGAAGCGTAACGCTATCCGCATTGACAAGAGGAGACTTTGCACCGGGAGTAAAAGAAACCGTAAGGGAGCCGTTCCATTTTGGTTGTTCCGGATGGAAGGTAACTATACTTGTTTTCGGCATATTTTGCTGGCAACCGATGATCAGTAAAAGCAGGGAACCTATTAGGAAACTTATGTATTTTTTCATTCTATCCTCAATCTTTTAATTACTACAAATAGCCCGAAAAAAACCGGGCTATTTGTAGTGGAGGTACGGGGGAAATCTATTTTATTACAACTGAATATTCAGACCTATTTTTGTAATTCGTCCTAATGACGGAACCGTTTCATTATAGCCGGCCTTTTGATAGTTCGTAAGATTTATAACATCTACAAAAACAGACAGATAATCGGTAAACCAGTAATTACCGCGAAGGCGAATTTTATAGAAACCGTCTTTTTCTTTGAGGTTTTTAGGATCATCTGGCGCTAGCCGATCAATATTAGGATTATAGTAACCATCATACTGTCTTAAGACATTGTTAACGAGCATTTTACCGGTGTAGTTCAGATCCATCCCCACATAGCCGCCTTTTTTTGAACCCGGAATTAACGCGGGAATTTTATAGGCTATTCCGACGGATGCGGTATTTTCCGGTGTGTATAGTTTTTTATTGCCTTTTTTATATCTCCAATTGGATGAACTCTGATTATCCCCGTATGTACTATTGTTAATCGAAAGGGTAAAGTTCACGGTAAACGGATTCAGGAGCAGCTTACCGGCAAATTCCCATCCTTTATTAAAAAACTCATTGATGTTTTGGTATTGATATTCTTTTTTCGTGGTACTTGTATCATCCACACTAACCACAGTAATTCCATTCTTTACCAGCTGATCGTAATAGGTCATTTCAAAGGAAAATATATCGCTGAAATACAGGTCTGCCCCGGCTTCGTATCCGGATTGGGTTTCCGGCCCGAGTTTCGGGTTGGCCAGGAAAATTGCCCAGGCTGTTTCGTGATAATCTTTTTGGGTTACCGACGGAGCTTTAGTAGATTTACCCCAGGCAACTCTTGGCTTGGCCATAATCTTTCCAAATTCATAGACATAAGATAACCCGACTCTGGGGTCCTTATCCAAACCATATTTAGGACCGTAATAGCTGTTATCCTCGAGGCGTATTCCTGTTGTTAAGAACAGTCGGTTTCTATAACCCAGCACTGTTTCGGCAAAATATCCCGTGTTTATATTATCATAGTTGGATATGATTCCATTATCCAGAGAATGAGCGCGCAGCTTTTCCGGATTGACGTCAAGGTTTGTATTTAAATATTCGGTGTTTTGGAGCGTATGTTCAAAACCGGCCGTCATATCCGCTGAAAAATTTTCCGCAAAAGTCTGTTTGCTGTTGGTAAACCATTTGATGGTACGTTTTGTCCAATTACGATTTAGATAGTAATACTTTTCCACCTGCGTCCATCCTGCGGTGGGATCATACACCCAAACCAAATCCGATGAGCGTGAATTGTTCTCAATAGTCGATTTATTATATCCCAGGGTTAAATTCTGATACCAACTGGGACTGATAATATGCCGTATGCTCATGCTCGCCAATTGATCCGCATTGGTATATTGGCGATCGCTTATCTTGTTCCAGGAGTCGGGTGTATTTGTCCAACCTCGTTCTTTAGCCAGTTTCAATAAGTAGGGGTTATTTACAGATCCGTATATACTTGATCCGAAAGAAGCTTTCATGTTGATGATAAAAGATCCGCTTGTAATATTTGCTCCGCCGCTAAACCTCCATTTTCCATCTTTCACGCCATTATTAGGATAAGGCAGGTCATTGATTTCCCTGGAAACACCGATAGTAAAATCTTTTCCCGGTGAACCGCTGGAAAGATTGAGTGAAAAATAACGGCCCAGAGGCGTTTTATCAACATAGGGTGTGGATGTGGCAGTAGCATAGCTTTTAAATCGAATCCTTGATCCACGACGGCTGCCTCCTTTTGTAAATATCTGAATGACACCGCCGCTTGCACCGGAACCGTATAAAGTAGAAGCCATTGGTCCGCGCAGGATTTCTATTTTTTCTATATCGTTATAATCTAACGATGCCAGAGGGCTGTAACCATAATCGGCAACCTCTACACCGTCGATATAGGTTTTTACCGTATTATTGTAGGTTGTAAAAGCCTGGCTTCCTCTTAAGGCGATTGTTTGTCTATTCCTTGAAGCGAATCCTATATCCAGCGTATAGCCACCCGGTACCCTGCCTTCAAAAAGGTCATTCATACTTTCGATGGGCATTAGTTTTAGATCGTTTTCCGAGACAACTGTTACCGGGTTGGCTAGCTCTCGTTTCTCTCGTCCACCTTGGCTACCGGTAACCACGATAGCGTCCAAATCCATTAAGCTGGGTTGCAGGGCAAAATTCAATTTGGCTTTATCACCGGCTTCTAATGTAATGCTATCTGTATGTTTTGAATAGCCCACAAAAGTGGCAACAACCGTATATTTCCCCGGAGGGACATTATTAATAATAAACATACCATCTTTATCCGTGGCGGCTCCAAATGAGGTGTTTTCCAAATATACATTAGCGCCCACCAAAGGTTCATCGGTTTGGCTATCATAAACACTGCCGGCAATCGTACCTGTACTTGCTGCACCCTGTTGAGAAACAGGATCCGCTACGGATGGAACCAGGACAATTTGTCCGCCCCCCGTTACTTTGAATTCAGTGGAAGTTTGAGCAAGTATTTTATGTAAAGCATTCTCCGCCGGTACATCATTAAAATTTACAGAAACTATTCGATTGGTAGGGATAAACGTTTCGCTAAAAAGCAGTTTAAAGCCTCCCTTTTCGGCGATTTTATGGAGGGCTTCCTTCAACGGTACATTTTCCATCTGAAGCGTGATACGGTTTTGCAACTGTTTTTGTACCCCGGAACTGCTTTGAGCTTGCAGCGGAATGTTTAAAAGAATAGATAGAAAGATGAAAAGAGCGGTTCGTATTATTTTTTTCTTTTTCATTAGTTTTACCTCCCGTTTGATTTTATCGGATTACTCCCGGATTGATGGGAAAAGAATACGTTAGCCCGTATGTATTTGAGATTTATGCAGAAACCCCTCACCCGAATGATTCCTTTCGGGTAATACTTCCCTGCCCACAGGGCTGCTGCATCAGTCCTGAAGAGCAGACGGTTCGGTTTACGTTTCTACCTCACGTCTTAACTATAGGGTGGTTAGGTGTTGAGTACTGTCTTACTTCCTAGCATAAAACGTGATAAGATTATTTTCCCGCTTGTAATCCAAATGCGTCATTAATCCAATTACTTCCAAAATATATCCGACAGATTTTTTTTGAAAAGTGCCGGTAATTTTTACGTGATTATAAACCGGGCTGGGTAATCTAAATCGCAGATTATACCAGCGAGAGAGCCTGTCCAATACTTCATTTAAAGGAGTGCTTTCCAGAATCAATTCCCTTCTCATCCAGGCCAGGTGATCCTCGATATTTACCTTCTTTGGACGGGTCGGGGTTAAATGAGTGCTGGTTAAATAACTCATTTCTCCTTTCGTAATAACAGCAGCCTTTTCTTTTTTAGAGCTACTTCCTTGTAAAGAGACGATACCTTCAGCAACGGCAACTTTGACTTCGTTATCATCAAATTTCCAGGCCCGTACATTGAATTTCGTACCGAGTACCGTAATAATTCCTTCGTTGGCATAAATGATAAATGGTTTTGCCGGATTGTGTTTCACTTCAAAATAGGCTTCCCCGCTCAAAAAGACTTCCCGCGAATCTCCGGCGAATTTTTTCGGAAAACTTAATTTACTTCCGGCATCCAAAACGATTCTGGAACCATCCGGTAATACAATGTTGCTCTGTTTACCATATTGTACTAAAACCTGTTGTTGCTCCGGCATCTGAGTCGTTTGTGTTGTCTTTTTGAACAGAAATACAAGAGAAAAAGCGACTACAAATACGGCGGCATAGCGTAAAATCTGATAACCATATCCGGATTTATAATGACCGGTTGGAATTTTTTCCGGAGTAGCATCGATTCTTAAGTCATCATAAGATAACGCAATTCCTGCTTTTTTCGAGATCGTATTCCAGGCGGTTTTCATATTAACCATTTCATTGTCTTTTTCTGTTGTATGCCAAATTTGCTCATACAAAGTATATAGCTTTTTATTTTTTTCATCTGATTCCAACCAGGTATGTAAAACTCCTTTTTCTTTCAGGCTAATCGAACCAGACAAATTTTTTAGCATAAGCTTGTAATAGGTTGAATCTTCCATATTTTCTCTTTCTTTAATGATAAGACAACTGAAAACGAATTTACCTATACAAAGAGCGAATTTTCTTAGATACGGTTCATGACAAGAATAAACGAAAGTAAGAAATCCAGCCGCTTGCGAAGAAATTTTAATGCCCGAACCATGTGGGTTTCAACCGTACCTTCGGATATATTTAATATTTCCGCGATTTCTGAATATTTTAAATTGTCATAGCGGTGCATTGTAAATACGCTGCGGGAACGATCCGGCAGTTCGGCTATCGCTTCCTGAATGTGTTTTGCTATTTCATCCAGATGCACCTGTTCATCGGAGGCATCACTTGATAAAGAAAGATTTAATCTGAAATTATCAACAAGGTCCGGCTTTTTAGTTTTAAGATAGTTTAAAGAATGATTCCTGGCCATCCGATATAAGTAAGATTTAACGTTTATATGGATATTTAATTGTGTACGGTCTTCCCATATTTTCAAAAAAATATCACAAATAATATCCTCGGCCGTCTGCACATCGTGTACATATCGGAGTGCATATTTAATCAACGGTTCATAATATGCTTTAAATAAATCCCTAAAAGCGTGTTCGTCTCCATTGCGGATTTTATCAATAATATCTAAACCGTTTCCCTGAGAAATCGGTTTATTTTTTTTTATCTGTACAGGCATTTATAAAATGCACTCTGGATTAAATTTTTATGCGATCTTTTCTATTAGCAGAATAAAAAAATAT
>JALSTK010000089.1 GCA_026983775.1 Calditrichia bacterium | reverse complement strand
ATGAGAACTATCCCAATCCCTTTAATCCCACCACACATATTACGGTGGATTTGCCCCGGGATAGTAAGATTAAACTTTCGGTCTTTAATATAAGGGGCCAAAAGGTGAGGGAATTATTGTCCGGACAAAAGCCGGCCGGAACCTACGAAGTGATTTTTGACGGCAGCGGTCTGGCCAGCGGCGTGTATATTTACCGCCTTACCACAAACAACGGTTATTCCTGTTCGCGAAAAATGATGTTAATACGGTAAATCCGGGGCATTCCGGTTTACAGGGGCGGGGTCTGTATTCCGGAGCCTTTAACAAACCCATGCCGTGTATCAGGTAACCTGAGTTAGAAAAGCCCACGGCTCTCTTTAGCCGTGGGCCTTTTTTTATTCACAATCTATAACTCTTAATAAATGACTTATTCTGCCTTCGTGAAGTATTCAATATAGGTTCTTCGAACTTTCTCTAAAAAACACCCAACGACTAAAACGAAACGGTTATCTCTCGCGAAAACCGGTCCGCTATATAATTCTTTGGCGCGAACCAATTCTCAATCCCTTTCTTAAACCGACCTGTCTTCAACCGTATGTATTATAAAGAAAACCAGTAATTGGCTTTAATCAGCAGGACATTATCGGGCCAGACACTGAACAGATCATTCATGTCGTTTTTCAGGTTAAACCAGCCTGAAGCATCATAGCCGGTGCGACTTTGGGACCAGACAAAGAACAGGGTGGAACCCGGCCGGTATTCCCAGCGCATAACTAGATTGGAACGAAACTGCCTGAAATTAAAATCGGGATTATCGAAGGAATAGTCATTTTGACCATCTCCGTTTTCATCAATCAGGTATTGATCCTCCTCAAGACGGATGACCCGGCCGGTGAATACCTGATACCTTTGGCTGGCCCTGGGGTGAGTAATTCTTTTAAAATAACTGTAACTTCCGGCAGAGATGAAAGGCTGACCATAATACTGGATGGACAGGTTTGGAGTCAGACTATAGTTTAAACGCAACGTGATGCCGAAGGTTTTTTGTTGCAAACGGCCGGAGATATAACGATCCTTTCCCTGAAAAACGAGCGTATTAATATATTGCAGATTATCCGTTTGATCGTTAAAAAAGGGTTCGGCTTTCATATTAAACCGATCGCTAATGCGCCAACGCATATCCAGATTTAGCTCGCGGCTTCCGGAAATCCGGTCATCATTGGATGACCAAAATCCGTTTAACTTAAAAGCGAGGGATTTCCGTTTGTCACTGGAAATATTAAACCAACTGTTCCATTGTCCTTCGGTGCGGGCCATGGGTCCGCCGCGCAACATGGTAGAGGATAAACCGGGCTGTTGGCGGTTAAGTCCCATAAAAAGGCCCCAATAATTGGTGAAACTCATGCCGCCGTTGATATTGCCGCCCAGGAAGAGGCGTTGCCCGCCGAAATTCCAGCCCTGCCAGAAATTTACATTAATCCGGGCATTGCGTAAAATTCCAAGCGGATTAAATAACCGATATCCGCCCCAGACATAGTTCAGGATATCATCGGCCTGGCGCAAATAACCGATATCATTAAGTTCCAAACCGGGCGAGCGCCAGGTAATTCCGCCGCCAATCCGCCAGGGGCTGTTTCCTACCCGTCCGATATCCAGCGATCCGCCGTGACCCGATAAAGTGGTACGGGAAGAATCCAGTTTAAGATAATGGGCATCCGGCCGCTGGAAATAGCGTGCCGAGGATCTCTGAACTCTGACAATCGCTTCCGGATCCCCTTTCAGGTAACTCCCGGCCATCTTTAAGGACATAAAATAGGTCTTATGATCCCACTGATGACGAATATCGATACCGCCCGTATAGGCTGATTTATTCAAAAAATTAAGTTGCTTCTCATTAATACGGCGATGGGTTGCCGTGAACATGCCCCCGAAAGAGGTATTTCCCTTATTAAAATCTTTCTGCACGCGGTTGACGAAATAATTGGTTAACGGTTCGACGGTAATCTTCCGCTGTTGTCCGTTATAATCGAGGGTAGCTTTTTCCAGATTGGTTACGGCATCCAATATCCCTACAGACCAGCCGCGTTGTGTTTTGCCGCTGATCTTGGCCGCACCCAATATATGGGTCTGCTCGGGCATATCTACATAATCGTAGTGGAACCCGTCTTCCTCATCGGGATAATAGTGTGGCTCCCGGCCGATACGTCGTGAATAAAACAGGGTTTCCCGGGAAAAGTCTCCGTCACCCATTGCCAGAGGAAACATAAAAATATTTTTTCCTTCGACAAAGAAGGGCCGTTTTTCTGCAAAATAAGTTTCGAAGGCGCTTAAATTCACTTCCGAGGGATCGGCCTCCACCTGCCCGAAATCGGGGTTAATCGTAAAATCCATAGTCAAATCACTGCTTAAACCGATTTTACCGTCCAGACCCAGATTAATTTTGAAATCATTACCGTCTGCAAATGGATTTCCCGTCTCCGGTTCGTAACGCCGATTGCTGGAAACTCCGTAGGGAAGGAGTTCGACCCGTTTCGGCATCCGGATATTTTTTATACCTTTCAAATCTCCGAAATAGGAAACAAATCCTCCGGCATCTTTGGGAATAAACTGCCAGATATCTTCTTCCTGAGTGCGATAAATTTTGCGCAGAACCTGAAAGCCCCATAATTGGTTTTGTTTATCGGCAAATCGTATCTGGCTGTAAGGAATTTTCATTTCTGCCGTCCAGCCCGAATCGCTTATCGAAGTCTTTTCATCCCAGACGGGATCCCAGCTGTCATCCTGACGGTCACCGTCATTGGAAATGACCATATCAAATTTCACACCGGCCGGATTTACACCGAAGATAAAAGCGGTACGGCGGTCGAAATAACTATCGAGACCGATGGCAATAAAATCACTGTTTTGAACATCATCGCGCCGCGAAAGGCGTGAGGCAATAAGCTGCGGATTGCGATCGTAACATTGGAAACCTAAGTAAAGACTATGTTCATCGTATAATATTTTAAAAACCGTTCGTTGCGAAGGGGCGGCCCCCTCCACCGGATTAAGCTGAGTGAACTTCCCCTGGAAGGGAATGGCCTGCCAGGCGGCATCGGAGAGATGACCATCGATTTTAATAGGAGCCGAATGTAAACGATACGCAATAGCCGTACGACGTTTATATTTTTTTGTACCGGCCAGGGAAAAAGAAACCGTAAGAACCAGTAACAAGAAAAAAAATCTTCTCATATATCAATCTCCTATTGCTACCTAACATCCTCATTTCACATTTTAAGTACGAAGGTCTATACGGTTTGTTTCGGGAACAAATCGCTTTTTATTCATAAAAAATTTATATTCGTCTTTCCCGCGGCGAAAGCTTTCGAATACGATTTGCTGTGCGCCACGGGCTAATTTTTAGCAAAACTGGATTTTTTGCTCTAAATCTTATAGATTTTCACAGGAAATTTTAAAGGAGTAAAATTGTGTATTATTGCCCGTTTTGTGCCGAACCTTTAAACAAACCTTACAAAGTTTGCCCCTATTGTAAAAAGGTGATCGATATAAATTACTATCAGGCGGTTTACGATAATCACCGGGAGAACAAACCGAATCGTTCCGCCCAGAGACGTATTTGGTACAAGGAACATGCCCATATTATTTTTCCCGTCCTTACCCTCTTTCTCGGTATAATTATCGGAGGGATTTTACTTTACGGCTACGGCCAACTTCAATTTTCATCGGAACGGGAGCAGGCCCGGCAGGAAATTAGTCAGCTAAAAACCCGATTGGCCCAAAAAGACAAAGCGATGGGCAATGTGCAGGATACGCTTAAAAAAGAAATTCATTTAAGGGATCAACAGATTAAATTGTTACTCGGGCAACAGAAATATTTAAAACAGATTATTGCCTTCACACGTCGCCTGGCCAATCAGAGTCAAATCACCGTCACCTCACCCGCTCAAAGCGACTATTTTTCCCGCAATGTGCGTTATTTGATAAAACAATTTGAAAAGGGCAACGAACAACTGAAGGCTCTGGGCATGGAATCCAAACCCTATGACTTAAACACGATACCCCAGTTAATGGGAGAGTGATCAGGCTGCATTTTCAGGCAAATACGTTTTGGGCTTGCCTGAGCATACCGGTCAGGCGATGTTTTAATAAATGCTGGCTTATAACTCGTTGCCGCGCTTTTCGGCGGATGGCCGCTCTTTCTTCTTCATGATGTAAATAGTATTGAACCAGATCCTTCAACTCTTCACCGGAATGGTAAATCGCCAGCTCATCTTCGGCAAATAACTCGCTCAGGCTTTCACGCCAATCGGTTAATAGAAATCCACCGCTCATCGGCACATCAAAGAGACGTAGATTCACCGCTGTTCGTAACTGTAAGCTGGAAATATTTAAATTGATTGCCGAATTCGCATACACATAGGGGGCTTCCGTAATATTATGAACCGGTTTATGCCAGGAAAAAGAGCGGAGAAAATGATGCCAAAGGTGATCTCCGAATACATGCAATTCAAATTCGCCCAGGGAATTCAGTACCCTTTGCCGATATTCCTGGGTGGCTCTGGCTGCGGCATATCCTGCATAATGGTTGAATGTTTCTTCACTATCGAACAGCGGGCGCTGTTGCCTGCTGAGCTCCTCGAGAAAAAAGCCCTTTCCTAAATGCAGCTTGAGACGGGTATACATTTCGGAGTAAGAATCCCGCTCCCAGCGTTGAATCGTATCCTGGAAAGTACTGCCGACAAAACTGACCGCCTTTCGCAAATAAGCATATTGTCCATCCCCATAAGTTTTATGAAGGTCCAACACGGAGGCCGTGGGCATGTACGCTACATGAGCAAAACCGAGCGCCTTAAGGTTCGCTATATCCTCTTTCTCAAAGGTAAACAGAAAAACATTAGGCTGGACCAAAGCACTGCCCCCGGGAATAATAAACCGATAATCATCCAGATACCAGATAATAACCGGCAGGTTAAGTTCGGATAAGATATGGGCAATTTGCCCGTCCGGATCAAAACCCAGATGATTCATACTCCAGATGGCATCGGGTTTAAATTGTACACTCAGTTTCAGTAACTGATCCAGCATCGTTTTCGGGTCCTTCGCAACGGGTAATACGGCCACTTCGTGCCCCGATTCTATTAAACAATTTACGACTTCCCGCTGCAAAAAATAATTGGCGGATAAAAAGAGAATGCGTTGCCTCTCTTCGGCAAATTTTGCATAGGAAAAATAAGTTTTTAACTGACTCATCGCTTTGGATACTTTTCGAATAATTTAATAAGAATAAGTCCGGCTATAAAACCGCCGACATGGGCAAACCAGGCGACTCCTTCCGCACTTCCGGGGTGGAAATTAATATATCCGTTAATCAACTGGAAGGCAAACCAAAGGGATAAAACGATTGCCGCCGGTATACGAACCACTTTTATAATTATGATAAAAAAGAATAAAATAGAAATTTTATTTCTGGGGTATTTTATCAAATAGGCGCCCAACACTCCGGATATGGCACCGCTGGCGCCAACCATGGGTACGGCCGAAGCGGGATAGGCCAGCACCTGAGAAAAAGCGGCTGCGCTTCCCACCGTCAGATAAAAGAAAAAATAACGAATATGGCCGACTGTATATTCAATATTATCACCGAAAATCCATAAATAGAGCATATTGCCCAGTAGATGCATCCAGCCGCCGTGCATGAACATGGAAGTAAAGACATTCAAATAATTCTGCGGCTGAAGAGGAGCCCGCAAAAAATGAGACGGCACCAGGCCGTACATCATATAAAAATCAACCGTTTGTTTTTGCCATAAGAGAAACAAGAGAATATTCAGAACGATAAAAACATAATTGACAAATGGAATGTACCCTTTGGGGCTTTCGTCGGCAATGGGAATCAAGTTGGCTCCTTTTTGTTCAGTGAACGGTTATATATTGTAGGCGTCGGGTTTTATTTCCCGCCTCATCCTGCACCCAAAGATCAATGAAGTGCTCTCCTTTTACCAACCGCTTCTGAGGTCGTATGCGCACCTGTTTCCTTTCGGGGTCCCATTCGGGCAGGGCCCACTCGCCATCCACGGCAGCCTTTATATTTCTTGCAATATCTATCCCGGAAAAGCTATCCCGCACCGAGAAGATCATTGGAGTTGAAGCGGTTCGCCTCTTCATTTTTACTTGCTCAACCCATTGCACCTGAGGAGCGGTCGTATCTGCCAGAACGGCGAATTGACCGAAAGATGATATATGGGTAGAAACCCGCCTTTCCGCAGAATCGATCGCGGCTCCGGCAAAGCTCCATCGCCCCCTCCCGCCTCTTTTATAGATGCCGAGTTGTCTCCAGAATACCTTTTGCGGTTTACAGACGCTTAGACTGATTTGTATCCTTTTTTTCAAAACCTGGGGCCAGGCATGAAGAACAAAACCCGAACCACAAAAGGTGCTGTCTACTATTTTTTCTTTCCGTACCTGAAAAAACAGAGTGTCGTAGAACGTACCTGCCGGGCAATGGATGCGCAGGGAATCTGAAAAAAAGGTCCAGCTCTGGGAACGCCCCGGATAGAAAATATGGTATACCATCTGAGTGTCGAGCACCGCCTTGTTTCCAGAGAGCCAGGAAATACGCAACGTATCGTTTTGTAAATCCCTGGCCGGAAAAACGGATTGCCAGCCAGTGCTCGTAGGATGGGATATGTCCACGGAATTGTAGTCTCCGCTTTGAATCCGCAGCCTTGCTTTGGGAACCAGAACTCCGGGTTGGAGGTTAATGGCCAGGTATTTGCCCAGATTATCGATATGTATGGCCGGGTCGGGCAGATCGTTTGCACGAAGGGCAATGAAACGATGAGCCTTGGTACCGTCTGCCAATTCCAGGGAAATGTTCAGACGGGAAGCGGAGCTGTCCGAAACAGGTAATCGGATCAGCATCTCCTGCCGGGTGCCCAGGAATTTACGCTGCAGGATCTCATAATAGCGGATAGGGCGCCATTTGTTGCGCTGATCCGGCTGGCTGAAGAAAAGCCCGGACAGGGGATTGGGTAAATTGAGCCGTAAAAAAAGAGCCTGATGTAATTGCTTCATCCCCTTTAAGGCCATGTTGATCTCAGGCCGCGGCACGAGAACCCCTTTAATAACAGATTGATTATGAAAAAAATCAGCGGCTGTAATCGTGAAACGAACGGTATCCCGATCTATTTTCAAAAGGCCGTTACCCAGAGATCGTCTGTAAAAATTCAACTGATTAAACGGTTCGATATATAATTTATGAAAGACCCGTCCGGAATCCACATGCAAAGGATGATCCGTTTCGATCTCCACCTGGCGGGTCAGGTTAAAATCGAGGGTGTCATATTGCAGATGAAAGCGTAGTTGTCCGTCGACATGCATCTCCAGGCTGTAAAAATTAAATTTATTATACACTCCGTCGGCCCGGTCATATCCGTTTACAGCCAATCCGACGATGCCCCGCGCGGGCACGGGACGACTCATCTCATATTGTCCTTTACCGATTTGTTTTAAGCGAATGATTTTCGGTAAAAACGAACCGTCCACCAGACTATGTTCATCCTGGGGAATAAGAGCAAGTTCTTTTAATCGGGGTGGAATATGATCTTTAATCGACTGATAATAGTGCAGGGGATTAATAGGATGCCGTTCATCGCAGCGAATTTCAAAATGGAGATGGGGAACGCCGATTCCGGTCTGACCCGTATAGCCCAAGACCTGTCCTTTTTTAACCCGCCAATTTTCTGGTTTGAAAGTTACCGAGTAACGTCTTTGTTTCAGCTGTTTTCTCCAGATGGCTTGTTCCAGTTCAGGTGAGAATCGTTGCAAATGGGCATAGACGGCCCATCGTCCGTCCCTTAATTTCAGATAGAGTACTTTGCCGTAGCCAAAGGGTGAGACGTGAATTTTATAGACTTTACCATCGGCCACGGCAAAAATCGGATAGCCTTCCCGATTCCAGGTTTTAATATCAAGGGCGGAATGGTAATGGCCGGGCCGGTATTCGCAAAAGGAAGAAGACATATAGGGACTGGCATTGGTCGGCCAGAGATAGTTTTGGGCAGCGAGCCATGTAGCCGGCAGAAAAATCAATATAAAAATTGACAGAATACGTTTAAACACGATACGAAGTTCTCTTTAAATTTAACCCGTTACAATGGTGGCTCTGGCATCTACAATAACCGCCCGATTGAGTTCGCTTTGCCAAATGAGGGGATTCAAATCCATCTCCACAATTTCCGGATGTTCGGCCAGCAGACGGCTGATTTGAACGATTTCTTTTACAAATTGCCGGCGATCGATTCCGGCCTGTCCCCGAAAGCCGTTAAGTAAAGGCTGCGCTTTCAATTCATCCAACATATGCAAAGCATCGTGCTCCGTCACGGGAACTACGCGGAAGACCACATCTTTTAAGGCTTCCACAAAAATCCCGCCAAGGCCCGCCATAAGAACCGGCCCGAACTGCTCATCCCGTTTCCCGCCGAGGACCAGTTCCAACCCCTTCTTCATCTGAAGTTGAGCCAATAAGATCGGTCGACTATGGGGGGCCAGTTGCCCCTGTACGGCTTGCCGGATTTCGGTAAAAGCGGCTTCGATTTCCCGCTCTGTATTTAAATTTAAACGCAACAAGCCCCGATCACTCTTATGGATGATTTCCTCATTGGCAATTTTCAAAGTGATCGCCCTGCCGTTCCGTTTCCAGAATGAGAAAACCTGTTCTTTCGTTTCACATAGCGCGTAGGGGGCCAGGGGCAGTTCATAACGATTCAAGAGTTCCAGCAATTGAGCAAGCGGCATCTGTTCCGGTCTGTTCTTCCCTGTAACGGATTTTAAAACTTGCGGAAGGTGCGCAGAGGAGGAGGAAAACTCCCTTTGAATATTTTTATATCGCCACATGGCAGCCAGAGTACGGACCGCAGCTTCCGGATAATCGAACACGGGAAGATTCAATTCCATAAAGATTTCCAAACCGGCCGTTTCATCCTTTTGAGCCATGAGAACGGGAATAATGGTTTTATCCGTATTGCGCACCACAGCGGCCATGGCAGAAACTACCTCTTTGGGCGTACAGTTCACCGGAGGCTTCACCATAATTAACACGATCGCATCCACGTTATCGTCTTGTACCAGCACTTGCAAAGCCCTGGTATAGGTTTCCTGATTGGCGCTGGCGATCATATCCACCGGGTTACCGATAGCGGCTTCCGCAGGAAGGAATTCTCGTAAAGCAGCCCGGGTATCGGATGATAATTCGGCTAACTGTAAACGATTCTTTTCCACGGCATCACTGGCCAGAATGCCCGGCCCTCCGGCATTGGTTAAGATAGCCACCCGCGAACCCCGCGGCAAAGGTTGAACGGCCAGCGCCCGGGCCGCATCGAACATCTCCTGCAACGTATCGAAGCGCAGCACACCGCTCTGTTTTAAAAAACCGTCTACGATATATTCCGGATTGGCCAGGGCACCCGTATGGGAAGAAGCCGCCTTTAAGCCGCTGCCGGTACGTCCCGCTTTCACGGCCAGTACCGGTTTCCGCGCCACGAGCTGGCTACTGACGTTCCTGAATTCCTGTGCCCGATCGATTCCCTCCAGATAAAGCGTGACTACTTTGGTATTTTCATCCTCTATTAAAAATTCCATAACATCGTCATCCGTGATATCCGCTTTATTTCCGGTGCTGACGAAGATGGAAAAACCGAGATTGTTTTGAATGGAGAGCTCCAGAATGGCGACCCCCAGCGCACCGCTTTGCGAGACATAGGCCACATGCCCCGGCCGGGGCAAGGTAGGTGAAAACGTTCCGTTAAATGAATAGTCGGGATGGGTATTAAAGATACCCATACAATTAGGTCCGAGCAGATTCATTTTAAATTGTCGGGCCAGGTGGACCAACTCTCGTTCGCGTTGAATCCCTTCTCCGCCCACTTCTTTAAATCCGGCGCTAACCACAATAACGTTGCGGATACCGGCCCGACCGACCTCTCTCAGGGCGTCGAGTACAAATTGATGGGGCAATAGAATAACTGCTAAATCCGGTTGCTGCGGTAAGACCTGCACATTGGGATAGGTTTTGATCCCGTTTATTTCCCCGGCTTTGGGATTTACAGGAAAAATTTTGCCGGTGAAGTGCATCCGCAAAATCGCCTCTAAAAACATTTTCCCCAGCGATCCTTCTTTACGGGAAGCTCCGATTACGGCAATGGATCGGGGACGCAGGATTTTTTCCAAACGGGACATCGGTCATTCCTCTCGGTATCGTTTTTGTTCTGTCTTTCCAAACGACCATTTGTTCGGAAGAAGACAAGTTAAAAAATGTAAGCAAAGGATGCTATTAAAATAGAACTATAAAGCGGCCGGTTCCAGGGCATGTTTAATGGTGGCGGATAGTTCGCGCAAGTCAAGCGGCTTGGGTAGAATCGCCTCGACCGGTAAGTTTTTTAATTCGGTATCTTTATATTTATCGAAAAAAGCGGTCATGATAATGATTGGAAAACGCGGATTTGTTGCCAACAGCTTTTTGGAAAATTGTAATCCGTTCATTACCGGCATTTCCACGTCCACAATAGCCATGTCCGGAGTCTCTTTTTCAAAAAAATCCAGAGCAATCTGTCCATTGGCAGCCGTTATCACTTCGTAGCCGCTCATGATTAAAAAATCACTGAGGACTTCTCTGACTGAGGGTTCATCGTCTACGATTAATATTTTTTTCATGATAGAAGTGCACAAATATAGGGTATATTTTATGAGAATACAATACTCGCGGCAAATATCCATCATTCTCTCTTATAGAGCATGGCTTTACATAACCGATTTCAGATCAATTGAAACGAATGGTTCAGGGGTCCTACCGTAATAATCGGATTTCGTTTTCAGACTCAGCCGGGCTTCGGTCCAGGAGACATCTTCTCCCTTCAATTACAAATTTTTTATATCCGCCAGAGGAGCCGTGCTTCTTTCGCAAGAGTAAAGATGAAAGATGAAAGAAGGAAAAAAGAAGCGCGCTCAGGGCGGGAGATAAGATATAAGAAGCAAAATTCAAGATGCAAGGTAGCGAAACACAAATCCGGTTAAAGTAAACCGATCCGTTTCTCCGGCCGTAGCGTATGTAACGTTTCATCAGGTAGGGAATACATTGCCATAAAAAGGGTAGTGAAATATTTTTAACAAGTCCGGGGAAAATCACAGGAAATTGGATTGTTACCGATTCCCGGGAGGCTTTTGAAGTGAGACTCTTATTTAATCTTTTCATGTATCCAGTTACTGATTTTATGAATTACCTTCACGGATACATGGCCCGGATTCTCGTATTCCCCGGGTATACTTTTTCCTTTTCCGGATATAAATAAGTGATTGAGCGAGGGGAAAAGAGCAAAAGTGGCGTTAGAACGGTTTTTTAAAGCCTGTTTCCATCCCTTATAATCTTTCATGGTTACCTGATAATCCCGGCCACCCTGCAGAATCAGTAACGGTTTTCTGATACGCACTACCGCTTTTAAAGGATCATATCTTTGCAAATCAAGCCAATATGTTGCAGGCACCCCAAAAGGAAGAAGACTGTCCGCCGTGTTCAAACTCAGCTGCGCATCTTCGGCACGCTTTACCTTTGTTTGCATCACACTCAACTGTTCTTGCTCCTGCGCGGTCATTTTACCGTCTAAATTGTAAATATATTGAAGCTGATCCAAAATTAATTCCGTTAAAGGGCGGGTGGGACCGGCCATAATGATAAAACCGGCAATACGCGGATAGAGCGGAGCTATTCTGGGGATAAGATAGCCCCCCAAACTATGTCCTAAAACCACAACTTGATCCGGGTTAATTTCCGGCGTTTTACGCAGTAAGGAAACCGCAGACAAAGCATCTTCAATGGTTTCTTCGTTGACGGTCATTTTATTTTTAAGCGAATCCATTTGATGAGCATACATCCTCGTACGCTTTTCATATCTCAGAACTGCAATGCCCCTCGAAGCCAACCCCCAGGCTAAATCCTTGAACGGTTTATTGGGCCCGATCGATTCGTCACGGTCATTGGGACCGG
The DNA here is from genome assembly GCA_026983775.1 of Calditrichia bacterium. Taxonomy (GTDB): domain Bacteria; phylum Calditrichota; class Calditrichia; order Calditrichales; family Calditrichaceae; genus JALSTK01. The sequence goes on along the minus strand of JALSTK010000089.1, from coordinate 2,376 downwards.
AGCCGTGAACCAAAACGACGGCCGGAAAAGGGCCGCCGTTGATGGGTAAGGATAAAGTTGCCGGCAAATGCCATGCGTTGGGTAATTTCAGAGTATCGACCTCCGTGAAAGCCTCTTCATGCACATAATCTGGCGCCTTCCAGCCCGTCAATCCCTTACTGGGCAGAAAAAAGAGCCCTGCAATCTGACCTTTTTCATTGAAAACAACCTTGGCATCCAGTTTCATTTTTTCGAATTGGCAGACCACATAGACTATTTGATATACTCCTTTGGCTTCCGTTCTGGTGCCCAAAATTTTCCGGAAGGTTCCGCCCTGAAGTTGAAGCGATCGCCATACCTCCTTGAGCTTTGAGGCGGGCAGGGCCTGTTTCATTGTGGCGTCGAAGTTGACTGTTGCCGAATCGAACTGGTCCTGCGCCATCAATGTAACCAGGGTTTTGGATTTAGCAAGCAAAGGTTCCGTTGAATTTTTCCGGATAGTCTGAGCCGTTGCTATCTGCAATACGAGCAGCAGAAGGGTGAGATATCGTCCCATGGTAACTCCTTTCATTTTAATACGTATGTAAAACACAATACAATATACATCTGGGCAGAGAATTTATTCAAATCTTCTATTCATTATATAAAATTTAGGCTCTACTGGTTTTTTGTGGTTAAACGCCGCATCCTTAAATCATTTTTCTGAAAAATTAGATTTAATTCTCATCCTATCTTTAAATCATCACGAAGTGATGCAATATGAGTAGCCACAACCGTCAGCCTCCGGGCAGATGCGAAGCCTGTGGGCAAGATACAACCGAATAGGGGGTACCGCAAAGCGGTAAACCAAGCCCTTCAATGTTTATGGTCTCCTATTTCGTTAGAATGCTCTGGGTTCCACATTCGACGCCTTCAGCGTCACGCTCGCTTTTACCGCTTTACCACAGGCTTCGCCTGTGGCTACTTACATTCGTATCCTTCGGATACTTTTATTATGAAATGCAAATGAACGAAGCAGTAAGATCATATTGTCAGTCTTTTTTTAATATACGACTTCACAAGAACCCCGGTAGATCTAAATTTATCAATCCTGATGGAATTAAAAATGCCCCGAAAAAATTTCCGGGGCATTCACGGATTCGGAAGCCTCACGGTATCCGGTGCTAACGGATTGTACCGGAGGTTCCTATTCGACTTCGACTATTGATAGGATCACCTCCTTCCTGCAGGGACTGAATCATCCTGCCCGAAATTTCCCTGGTTAGATTCCCGGCAGAGCACCATCGCAATCTTGTTATTTTTTATGATCGACCTTATGATCCCTAAACTTTACTTTTCCGTAAGAAGAACCTTTGTTATTAACTTCTCCCCGGATATACAGCTTTATTTTCGGTTGTTTGGGATCATTGCTAAAAACCGAAATACTTTTTTTAAAGGCGCCGAATTTATGTTTTGTGCTCAACGATGCTTTAATCTCCCCGGTATGGCCGGGTGCGATGACTTCTGAACTCAGAAGAACGGCCGTGCATCCTCAGCCGGGGCGTACGCCTTTAATTTTAAGTGTCTTGTTACCCAGGTTTTTAAATTTAAATATATGAACTAACATGGTATCTCGGTTAACCCGACCGAAATCATATACCTTTTGATCAAATTGAATGACCGGCCGGGATAAGGAATCCTGGGCAAAACACAGTCCGGAAAGAAACAGGGTTAATAAAACCGCAAAAATTATTTTTCTCATGTTCATCCTTATCGATTTCTCTTTTTGGGTTATAATGTATCAAGGCCTGTTTAAATTAGCAACAGAGAAAATATTTTTTTGCAGCATTTATGAATGCACTGTTACTGATGCGGAACCAGATGTAATTTTTTCTTCCACAGGCCGCTCAGAAACAATACCGTGTTTAAGGCTCCCTTTAAAAAAGTAGTCAAAGCAATCGCCCACCAGATGCCCTTGACTCCCATATGCAGCGAAATAGCCAGATACCAGGCAAAAGGAATACGCAAAGCGGTAATAGGTACGGTTACCAACATCACCGGTGCCGTATATCCGGCTCCGCTGAAGGCCCCCTCCATAATTACTTCTAAGGCTAAAAAGATTTCGAACACTGCAATAATACGCAAATATTCGCTGCCCATCTGTTGTACCAACCGGTCGGAGGTGAAGACCTGCATCAGCCATTGAGGAGAGAAATAAAAGATTAACGAGGCCACAAACAGTGTACCGACCCCGTAAAAACTCACCCAACGCACGGCTCGTATGGCCTGTTTTATTTGACCCGCGCCCAAAAATTGTCCAACCAGAGTGGAAACCGCAACCGAAAAGCCCACGCAGGCAAACCAGGCTACTCCTTCTATGCGATGGCCCACGCTAATGGCAGCGATGGCTTCTGTACC
>JALSTK010000088.1 GCA_026983775.1 Calditrichia bacterium | reverse complement strand
ATCGAATTAACCTGGATGTCTATAATTTTGTTAACGATAAGGAACAGGTAGAAAAATATAAAATAGATAAAATACCTGCTACGGTCATTGAAGGACAGCGGGACTATGGAATTCGCTATTACGGTATTCCATCCGGATATGAATTTTCTTCGGTATTGGAAGATATTGTGGACGTTTCCAGAGGGGAATCCGGTTTGTCCCCGGAATCGAAGGAGATGCTTAAAGAGATTACCAGGCCTTTGCTCCTGCAGGTTTATGTAACACCGACCTGTCCTTATTGTCCGAGGGCGGTTCGGTTGGCCCATAAAATAGCCATAGAAAATGAGCATGTTACAGCGGATATGGTGGAAGCAACGGAATTTCCTCACCTTTCTATGCGTTACAATGTTCGTGGCGTACCACGTACAATGGTCGGTGATGATTTCCCGATTGAGGGTGCTTTACCGGAAAATGCCTATATTCAAAAAATAATCGGTTCTTACAAACAAATGTATCAGTAAAGGATTTTCAAAATGGCAAATCAGAACAACAACAAAATGATTCTCACCATAGCCGTGATTGCAATTGTAGTCGTGGCTCTGGGTTATGCCTTCATCAACAGCAGTAAAAAGGAAGTTGCCGTAAAGGCGCCGACTCCCACGAATACTCCGGCTGCCACTACCACCTCCGCCAATACTACGGCCGATACCCAACAGATGCCCATGGCTCCGGATTTTACGCTGATGGACCTGCAGAGTAAACCGGTCAAATTAAGCGATTACCGGGGAAAAGTGGTGTTCGTCAATTTCTGGGCCACCTGGTGTCCTCCCTGTCGGCGGGAAATTCCTTCTTTTATAAAACTGATTGATAAATATGGCAAAGACGGTTTTATCGTACTCGGTATCGCCGTGGACTCCCGGGAATTTGACAAGGTGGCTCCTTTCGCTAAAAAACTGGGGATGAACTATCCTGTACTCTATGATAGTAAGGGAGTCTCCAATCTGTACGGCGGTATACAGAGTATTCCGACCACTTTTGTCGTCAACCGCGAAGGGAAAGTGGTTTACCGCATTGTCGGCTCTCGTCCCGCAGATACCTTCGAAGAGATTATTACCTCTTTACTGTAAATCTGTTCTTTGTAAAAAATTAAAGGGCTGTCATCGTGATGGACGACAGCCTTTTTTATTGGAAGGATAAAGAAATCATTTGCTTTTTGCAGGATTTATATTAAGATCAGAAGGAACGGTCGTCCGGAGTAAGAGATCGGGGCCGTAGGGGAAAAGCACTAAGTTCATGTTGTAAATCTTCTTCATTTAAACCGACAGCAGGGAAGTATGGCTCTGAATATTCAATTTACACAATTTACCTTAGATAACGGTCTGCGCGTTATTGTTCATGAAGATCACCGCATACCCATTGTGGCCGTGAATATCTGGTACGGGGTGGGTTCCAAAAACGAACGACCGGGCAAGACCGGTTTTGCCCATCTTTTCGAACACATGATGTTCCAGGGAAGTGCTCATATTGCGGCTGATTTGCATTTTAAGCTGATCCAGAGCGTAGGTGGAACCCTGAACGGCTCGACCTTTTTTGATCGTACTAATTATTTTGAAACCCTGCCGTCGCACTATCTGGAAATGGGTTTGTGGCTGGAAGCGGACCGTATGGGTTGGTTTTTGCCCGCCCTGGATCAGAAAAAACTGGATAACCAACTGGAAGTGGTTAAGAACGAACGCCGCCAGCATATGGATAATATGCCCTATGGTCTCTGGCTGGAGAAGTTGCTGGGTTTATCCTATGCCGTGGATTATCCCTATCACTGGCCGGTTATCGGTTATATGGAAGATCTGGAAACGATCAGCATGGAAGAGGTGCGCCGATTCTTTAAAACCTACTACTGTCCGAATAATGCCTCGTTGGTAGTGGCCGGTGATTTTGATCCGGAAACCATTCGGGGCCTGATTGAAAAATACTTTGCCGAAATAGAACCCGGGGAGCCGTTGCCCGCATTTAACAAACCGTTTGCCGACTACAACCGGGGTGAAAAACGGACCCTTGTCAAAGATCATGTTCAGTTACCACGTCTTTATATGGGCTACCATATCCCGGGTTTGGGTACGAAACAGGCGTATACGGCCGACCTGATTACCGACATTTTATCTTCGGGAAAAAGCGCCCGGCTCTATCAATCCCTTATTCACCGCCAGCAGATTGCCCAGGATGCCCAGGCTATTTTATTGCCTTTGAAAGAGACTTCTCTGCTGATCCTTATGTTGACTCCCCGTCCGGGTATATCGGTGGAAAAAGCGGAGCAGGCTTTGCAGGAAGAAATAGAGCTTTTGATTTCCGAACCCATGGCCGAAGAGGAATTGCAGCGCGTAAAGAATCAGATTGAATCCCGTAAATTACGGGAGCTGGAGACCATGAGTGCCCGCGCCGATTATCTGAATATGTACAATATGTATTTTAATAAACCGCAGTTAATTAACACGGAAATCGACCGCTACAAAGCCATCAGTAGAGATGAGGTGCGCCAAGTAGCTGCCGAGTACTTGCAAAGTAAGAACCGGGCCGTGGTTACTTTTTTACCTACCAAACCCTAACAGAGGTTATTAAAAAGATGCCAGCTAACATAGACCGCAGTCGGATACCGCCGGCAGGTGCACCCAGAACTTTTAATTTCCCGCAATTTACGCGCTTTGAATCGACTAACGGTTTAAAAGTTTTGGTTACCGGCGAAGACCAGCTACCCCTAGTTAATGCCACCCTGTGCTTTCCGGGTTCGGCTCTTTTGGACCCTGCCGGTAAAGAGGGCACGGCCTATCTTACCGCGGAATTATTAACCGAAGGGACGACAAAGCGCTCCAGTGTGGACATTGCCGCCGAGCTGGAATACCTGGGCGCTCATTATGCCAGTCACTGCGATTGGAATGCGCTCTATCTGGAGATGAATGTGATTTCCCGTCATCTGGATCGGGCCATGGAGGTGTTTGCCGATATGGCTCTGTACGCTTCTTTCCCACAGGATGAGTTTGAGCGGGTCAGGGATGAAATTTTAGTGGAACGCATGCGTTCCGTGGATAATCCGGGTAAAGTAGCCAGTGAACGTTTTACGAATTTACTTTATGGGGATCATCGTTACGGACTGCCCATAGAAGGCACGGAGCCTTCCCTTAAGAAGATTACACGCGATGATGTTCGTCGTTATTCCGATCGCTATCTCAGGGCGGGCAATGCCGTGTTGATTCTGGTCGGTGATATTACAGAGCAAAAGGCCAGGGATATTGTAGAGGCCGGATTTAGTCGGTGGAAAACCGGTAGCGCACCGGAAGTGGGGAGCGCTGCTTTTGATCAGCCGCAGAAAACTTCCGTGGCGCTGGTGCACAAACCGGGTTCGGCACAGGCCGAGTTGCGTATCGGGCATCTCGGCATTGAACGGGATAATCCGGACTATTATGCCGTTACTTTACTCAATGAAATTTTGGGAGGATATTTCCTGTCGCGCATCAATATGAATCTGCGTGAAAAACACGGTTTTACTTATGGGGCACATTCGGTCTTTTCTTACCGTCCGGGTCGCGGTCCGTTTTTTATTTCCGCTGCGGTTCATACCGAAAACACGGTGCAGGCTATTCAGGAAACGTTGCAAGAAATTCGAAAGATCAGGACGGAAAAGGTTCGGGAAGAAGAGCTGGAAAATGCCCGGGGGCAGTTGATCGGTGTTTTTCCCATTGCCTTCGAAACCGCGGAACAGGTAGCTCTGGGTCTGGCCAATATAGTTCTTTCCCGTTTGCCGGATGACTATTACCAGACCTTTCGAAATAGGATCAACGCGATTACGGCCGATGATATTTTGCGGGTAGCCGCAAAATATCTGGATCCCGATCGTATGCTGATCGTGGTTACTACCGATGCCGGTCAGGTGGAAAAGGACCTGGGCCGTGAATTTGAAGTGCGGGTTTTTGATACGCGGGGCAAGCGTCTTCGTTAAGATGAACGGGGCTTCGACTTCGCTCAGCCCTCGTTAGGTCGGAAAATATAAAAGGATATATGTACATATTGGAGTGTGCCGACGGTAGCTATTACACCAGCAGTACTAAAGACCTGGAAAGACGGCTTGCTCAACATCAGGCAGGCAAAGGAGCGAACCATACGAAAAAATGTTTGCCTGTTAAGTTGGTTTATTTTGAAGAATATAGCAGAATAGATGAAGCTTTTTACAGAGAAAAACAAGTACAGGGTTGGAGCAGAAAAAAGAAAGAAGCACTGATAAACGGGACGCCTTATGAATTGCATAAATTGGCGGAATGTATGAATGAAACGCACTATAAAAATTTTAAAAAGGATGAAAATGAATGAAAATAGACGCTGCCTTCGACTCCGCTGCCTTCGACTCCGCTCAGGCAGCGGTTTAATAAAATTGGGTGTATGATGGAAGGATGGAAAAAATATCATATTGAAGACTTTGGTAAAGCCTTATCCGGAACAACACCGAGTACAAAAAATCCTGAATATTATGGGAATGGCTATAAATTTATTGGTTCTATGTCGATCTGTATGGGTTATCCATTTTTATGACTAATGCGGTTGATTCCATCTAATGCTTACTTTGCCTTATGGCAAGTTTTGAGAAAGTAGAAAAAAGCCTCTTTCCCCGCAATTCATTTTCACTATAGATAATAAATCCCGCTCTGTTAATCAGATAGAGAGTCGGATAATTTCGTACAAAGTAAAGATTAAAAATTTTGCGCTTATTCCCGTCGGCAATATGATGCCAGTTCAGATTCATTTCATTGATAAAATTATGAAGTATCTTTTCATCAATGGCATTGTTCAGTTTATCACCGTTAATACTAATTACGGCCAGATCCTGCTTTGAATAGGTAATAGATATTTTTTTCAAATCATTTAATTCCAACACAGAGGGTTGACTATACATACTCCAAAAATGAATAAGTACAAAACGTCCCCGGAACATATCGAGAGAAACGGTTCGCCCGTTTATATCAACCGCATGGAAAAGGGGTGCCGGATTTTTCTTCAAATTTTCCATAAAGGTCCGGTACTTTTTATATTGAATAATCGATTGACACCAGGAATAGACAGAAGAATCAGTATGAACATGGGTGAGTTTTCTGCATAACTGATAAGATTTGTCCGTTATTTTTTTATAGTATGCAAAATTAATCTTATAAAGCTTTACAAGTTCTTCCTTGTTGAGTGTAGTATGAAGGGCTTTGATTAATGTATCCGCTTTAGCAAACAGAAACCGGCTGTATTTAAAACATATTCGGATCTGAGTTTCATACATTGCGATTGTGTCCCGAATCGTATCCTTCATTTTTGCAAATATCGTATTTAATTCGGAATCAAAGGCATACAGTTCATCCAATGTTTTTTTCCCTTTTAAACTAAGTTCGCAATATTCTTCATATAATTCGAGACTATCGGGATGCGTTTGCATTTGAGCTTCAATCCGATGCAATTTACCGCCCGGTTGAGCCGCGGATTCTTTCTGACCGGAAACAGAAACAACAAAAATGAAAATTATAAAAAGACAATATTTCACGATTCACTTCTTCTTAAAATGCAATTCTTCTATAATCTTATCGATTCTCTCTTTTGCATACCGGATAAAACGATCATCTCTCTTTCCCGAATGTTCGATAAATAACTGATAATATTCCAAAGCCGGTTGACGATCGGCATAATATTTATCATAGATGGTGGCGATATAAAATAGCGGAAGCGACCATTCAGGATACAGAGCATTGGCCTGTTTATAGATAGTTAATGCTTGTTGATATTTCTCATTTCGGTCGTAGGCATCTGCCAGTTGGATATAGACGTCCCGTACATAATCCGGAATATATTCCTTGAGGGCCTTGTTGAAATACCCGATCGCTTTTTCATAATTACCGACATGTTTAAAGGTAAGTCCGAGATAATAAAATACCAGCGGATCGGGGTCATTATCGTCAATTGCCTTTTTAAGGGCATACATTGCCACGGGAAAGTTATTTATATTATAGGCGCATACTCCGTACTTTTTAAAGATGCTTTCGGTGGAATCGCCGTGATTCACCAGCTCGGAATAGGCTGTGAATGCTTCACTATATTTTTCGAGTGAAAACCGACTTTCGGCAAGAGCATGAAGGATACGCTTACTATCGGGCATTAAGTTATGCCCGGTAATGCACAGAGCTTCCGCTGCTGCGAATTGCTTGATTTTAGAGTAGGAATTGCTTAAATGAATATAGATGGTTTCATCCATTGGATTTAAAACCAGCGCCTTTTTGAAATATTGTATTCCTTCATGCACATCATTATTCTTAACGGCGCAGATAGCAAGGTTTTTATATAATACCGGATTTTGAGCATCCCATATTATCAGCTTTTTATACAACAAAAATCCCTTTTGATACTCACTCTGTTGCATATAAATTTTACCCAGCCTCAGATAGGCGGTACGATCCTCCGATTGGACCTGGATAATGGCTTTTAAACAGGAAACGGCCTTAGGGAATAAACCGAGTGCTTCGTAGGAATCGCTCAAGGCTAATAATATCACCCTTTTATTTTCGGCGTGTTTTAGAGCATCTTCCAAATACCTGATTGCTTTCCGGTGCTGAGACAGTTTTTGATAGGCCTGTCCCAAAAGAATTTTAACCTCAACATCATTTTTCCCCTTTTGCAATCGCCTATTCAATGCATCGATTGCTTTTGGATATAATCCTTTATTAAACAACGTTATAATAGAGAGCTGCCAATCAGCGTCCTGAGCAACGAGAAGATTGCTTGATAAGCAAAACACTAATAGGGTCAAGAGGAAGATTTGTTTACGGGTATTCATACCTGTACCTATAAATTATGTGGTAAATCAGCCGTTCATTTAGAATCAGCCCGTGGGGCCGACAATAAAAAAATCGGAAGAGTATCGAATGTTATGATCATTGTTCCGACTCACATATATCTTCTTATCAAAGTATCAGATCGATTTTTAAAGAATATAAACGGATAAAAATATTATGCAAGGTTAAATTGAATATACGCCGGTAACGGACAGGCTTGATCCGTACGCCATGAAATTTAGCTGAATCAAGAAAACTTCTGCCAAATAAGAAATCAGGAGTGCAGTGGTTCGCCGATTTATCCGTTTTCCAATTTAATTATATTTACACCTGCATGCGAAAATGAAAGCAAATAGTGTTGAATTCCGGCGTCTGAAGGTAGAAACCAAGAAAAAATTGCGATGAACAATCCGCCGGAGACCGTTTCGACAGACTGCGGATAGTTTTTATCCTCCTTGCTAACGCGACCCGCAGCCCGGATCTATAATAACTTAAATTCATTTGCATTCTGCGTTGCACTGATAAATCGACAGTGTTAACTTAAGGCGAGCCGATTTGTTTGTAATTAAGAATCAGGAAATAGGCCGATCCTGAAATTAGCGGTAAGCGAGACAAGGCAAAAAGGTACAAAAGATCTAAATAAACGTTCGAAGAGATTAACAAGTCATAGAGAATAAACCGGTAAATATTCTATAGCCTATGATTTCCGGGCGGGGTTTACCGATAAGGGGTTCAGGTTAATAAATCATACAAAAAACAGAATCTATGAAGGGACAAGACCATGAAAAACTACGTATTGGCGCTCTTTTTTTTATTTTTCTGTAATTTTCTTTTTGCGCAAAACCTTTCGGGAATTTATCACACCGATTTCAATGATTTAACCTTACATCAGAACGGTAATAAGGTCTTCGGTACTTACAAGTACGAAAACGGTCGGATTGAAGGGGTGTTAAACGGGCATACGCTTTCAGGGTGGTGGTATCAGTCGAACGGAAAGGGTAAATTTGTTTTTGAGTTCAATTCCGATTTCTCAAAATTTAACGGTAAGTGGGGATACAATGATGCGGTTCCTTCTTCCAAGTGGAACGGAACGCGGCTAAAAACCCCATAGGTTACTCGGGTACCTATTTCGGTAAAACAATATCGTCGAGGATTCCGAAATAAGAAAGGCATAACCCCATGTCGTCGCATGTTTTTCAAACTCTGGGCAATGTGGAAATTCTGAGTCAGCGGAAAGTAGCTCTCTTTGCCTCGCGCCACACTCCGCCGGAGGTCTATCCGGCTGCCGAGGAATTATTCCGCGCCCTGTGTGCGCTGAACATCGCCCTGGCCGGTGGCTGGCAGGCTCCTCTGGAGAAAAGATTGTGGAAATTGTTTGATTATAAGACTTGCAAAGCCAATCTGATGTACTATCTGGCCCGCGATTTAAACGGCTATACACCGGATCGCCGGGCGGAAGCCCTGCTTGACCGGAATCGTTTGCTCTTTGTTGCTCCATCCATCCGAACTTCCCGCCCCAGCCGGAAAGAGATTCAGCTGCGCGATACGCTTGTTTTTTCCCAGGTGAAGAAAGTGGTGTTTCTGTATGTGCATCCCACGGGCCGTCTGGCCAGTTATCTGCGACAGGCTTCCCGGATGAAGCATGATTTCTACCTTCTTGATCATCCTGTAAATCAGCAACAATTGAGAGAAGATACGGTAGCCATTGCAGCAGATGATTTGAACCTTCTGTTTTCAGACCTTGCTTAAGCCTGAACACGCTTGCCGAGGAAGCGAATCACCAGGAAAATGAACAAAAATCCGGACAGCAGAACTATCCAGTCGTGTAAACCGAAGCCGACTGGTATATAACCGAAGAGAATGGCGACAGCGGCTGCAATTAAGGCGTAAGGCAATTGCGTACGTACATGGTCGATATGATCGGCTCCCGAAGCCATGGAAGACATAATGGTTGTATCGGAGATGGGGGAGCAGTGGTCTCCGAAGGTCGCTCCGGCCAGAATGGAAGCAATGGAACTGAGAAAGATCTCATGAGCCAAAACCGGGCTGATGGCAGGACTGGCTAAGGGGAGTTCGTAGGAAAGAGGAATCACAATCGGAGCCAAAATGGCCATGGTGCCCCAGGAGGTACCTGTGGAAAAGGCGATTAAACCGGCGATCAAAAAAGATAAAAAGGGCAGCCAATGCGGTGAAAGGAATTGACGGGAGATGCCGATTACATAGTCGGCCGTCTGCAAATCCATGCACACATTTCCTATTGCCCAGGCCAGGGTCAGGATCAAAGCGGCCATGACCATGGATTTTACTCCGCCCACCCAGCTCATTATCGCCTCGTTTAAATTTAATATGCGCTGGGCCAGGGCCATAAGAATGGCCGTAAAACTGCCGATAAAGGCGGCCCACATCAAGACGGCGAAAGAATCGGCCTGCCCGACAACCAAACTGACATAGCGCAGCAGACTCATGCCCTGTATGTCTTCCGGCGATAGATGTACATTTTGTAAACCGGTGAACCAGAGACCGGCCAGAGTGGTCAGTATAACCATCCCTACCGGCAGGGCCGCATTATACCAGCGTAAAGGAACACCCTCTTTGACCTGTAATTCGCTGCTGTTAACATCCATCAAAGGAGTGGCGTTCTCGGCCAGTACCTGTCCCTGCTCCGCCGCCCGTTTTTCCGCCCGGAACATGGAAAAAAAATCCCGACCCAGGATGGCTACAAAAAATCCGAAAGCCAAGGTGTAAAGAGGATAAAAATTAAAGGGAATGGTTTTAAGAAAAATAATATAGGGATTGTCCGTTAAACCGATGGTTTTAAAGGATTGACTAATCAGGCTGAGTTCATAACCGATCCAGGTGGAAATAATGGCGATATTGGCCACAGGGGCCGCGGTAGAATCCACTAAATAGGAAAGTTTTTCACGGCTGATTTTCAGCTTATCCGTCAAAGGGCGCATGGTATTGCCGACAATTAATGTATTGGCATAATCGTCAAAAAAGACCAGCACACCCATCAGCCAGGTTACAAACTGTCCCTTACGGGCGTTGGAAGCAAAGACCCTTAGACGCTCCACGATGCCTCGAGTCCCCCCGGAGCGGGAAATGACTCCGACCATACCTCCGAGAGTGAGACTGAAGATGAGGATAGCCGCGTGATCCGGGGTAGCCGGTGCCTTACCAACATACTCGGTCAGGGAATTGAGAAAACCGGTTAAGGGATTATAATCGTAAATGAAGACCGCTCCCAGCCAGACTCCGGCGAACAGGGAAATCAAAACCTGTCTGGAAAGCAAGGCCAGCAAGATAGCAATCAGCGGGGGTAATAAACTTAACCAGCCGGGGAGAACCGGTAAAGAAGCCGAAACCTGTTGATGTTCATAATGCAGCGAAAATTTCCCCGTATTTTTAAAAAGGAAAGGACCCGTTTTAAATTGAAGAGTTTCACCGTCACGATGCAGGGGTAATCGTTGCAGTACACGCTGCCCATCCGTCACATTCAAAGTAGAAACCGAATCCGGAAGACGATCGAATTGAAGGGTAAGCCGGTAAGTAACCTCTCGCAAATAGAGGATTTTACTCTGAACCAGCCGGGGAGGAGCCGAAAACAGAGTCTGAGCCGTTCCGCAGAAGAAAAGCAGCAGGAAGAGTATGTGTCGCCCGTGTATTTTCATATGAACCAGATCGGCCGATAGTGATCCTTATTAAACCCGAAAGGGTAGAACAATTATATTTACCCCCAACAGCCTAAAAATTAAACAATCCGCATCGGCAGGTGCAAGCCACCCACCCAATATATAAAAATTACCATTCAATTACATTTAAATCAAACGGAAGAAAAAACAATCCGGAGTTCATTCAATATATCTTTTCTTGTAAATAAGTTTTGTCTTTACAGTCGATATCACCGTTTCAACGGTTTCCCGGTTCCATAAGGGAGAAAAGCTTAACTTGCTTTGATCCGGGCAAGCGGTTAAATTTAAACTTTAATGGAGTCTTATATGCGTTATCTTTTTTTAATCATATTATTTTCATCCACGATTCTGTCGGCGGACGAGCCGTCGTCTCAGGATGTGATTCAAATAAAGTCCCGCTATGGTTTCATGGTCAACCGCCGGGCATCCGTCAATTTGAATGTGTTTGTGGACTATACGGACAACGATGGTTCACCCTTGCTTCACCTGGCTCTGGCCATCCAGAACGATATTCTTTCTTTCCAGAAAGAAGGGACATCCTATCACGCTTCTTATTTGATTAATTGTGTAATCCGTCAGGGAGAACATACCCTGTACAAAGCGGTTTGGCAGAAAAATATCTTCTCCGAGGAGTTTACGGTTACCAATTCACGGCGACGGTTTCAATACAATTTGTTTACCGTTTCCGGGGTGAGTTTCCCGGATTCACAAGCCAGCTATGAATGTCTGTTGCAAATCCGCGATAATAATTCCAGGAAGGAATTGGTGGTTAAGCGCACCATAAAAGTACCGGCCGTAAAAAATAAAAAACGATGTAGCGGCCTGGCCTTTTTAACCCGCTTGCCGGATTCATCCCGTTCTCTTCCCTTAGTCCCCACAACCCATACCTTAAGTTATCATAAAAAATACTGGTTGTATTTTCACTGTCCCGGAGATTTTGCCAAAGATACCCTCTATTATCGGCTCTATCATACTCAGCAAGATCGAAGTGAAAAACTGATAGAACAACGAAAATTTCTTTCTTCCGATTCTACCGGGAAAGAGGTCTATCTTGCTTCATTGCCAACGGATTCTCTACCGGAAGGTACGTATCGGATCAGTGTGGAAACCGATTCCGTAGTAATCGATAAGACGTTTTCCCTGATCTGGTTTGAGAAACCCATCTACCTCTATCACCCCGATTTTGCCTTTCGCACCATGAAATATTTAGTTCCTGAGAAGGTATATAAGGAGATTAAAAGCAAAAGCCGTACCGAAATCACCTCATGGTTCAAAGAGTATTGGAAAAAACACGATCCCACGCCCGGTACGGATTTTAATGAACTCATGTATGTCTATTTCCAACGGGTCGATCAGGCCAACCGAAAATTTTCTACCCGTCATAAAGAGGGCTGGGAAACGGATCGGGGTCATATCTTATTGGTCTACGGACCGCCCGGAAAAATCGAAAATCGTCGTTATGCGACGCAGACCGTCCCCTACTTAGTCTGGATATACAACGACAGTTTGAAATTTGTTTTCATAGACAAACACCATGACGGTCAATTTACCTTATTAAAGGAAAAGGAATAAATCATATGGAACAGATTAAAGTCGGTGTGATCGGCATCGGCCATTTGGGGCGATTACATGCTTTGTTATATCAGGAAATTCTGGACGCCATCTTAATCGGAGTTTACGATACGGAACAGGAAAAGAGTCGGCAGCTGGCCAAAGAGATTCACATTAAAGCTTTCGAGTCAGCGCAGGATATGTTCGATGCCGTGGATGCGGTGAATATTGTTACGCCAACCACCACTCATTTTGAGCTGGCCCGGCAGGCTCTGCAGGCCGGAAAGCATGTCTTTATCGAAAAGCCGATTACGGCTACGGAAGAAGAGGCCCGGCAATTGATCGAATTAAGCAGGGAAAAGAATTGTCTGGTGCAAATCGGCCATATCGAACGTTTCAATTCGGCTTATAAAGCTTTGGAAGATGTGCCTCTTCAACCCGTATTCATCGAGGCCCATCGTCTGGCTTCATTCAATGCCCGGGGTACGGATGTAGCTGTTATCCTGGACTTAATGATCCATGATCTGGATCTGGTTCTGCATATTGTTCAGAGTAAACCGAAAGAAATTCATGCCAGCGGAGTCGGGGTTATCTCTTCGACGATCGACATTGCCAACGCCCGTATCCTTTTTGAGAACGGTTGTGTGGCCAATCTTACGGCCAGTCGCATTTCCGCCAAACAGATGCGCAAGATGCGTCTCTTCCAGAAGGATGCCTATATATCCATGGATTTCATAGAGGGCGTTTCGGAGATATTTTACATTCCTCAGGAAAATCAGACGCCGTTTCATGACGGGACTCTCGCTGTTTCCCTGGGAAAAATCGAAGACGGGGAAACCCATCGCGAAATTAAATATAATCGATTACAGCGAAAAAATTTGAATCCCTTAAAAAAAGAGCTGTCCAGTTTCGTCCAGTCCATCCAGAATAATAAACCGGCTATGGTCAGTGCGGAAGAAGGATTGGCCGCTCTGCATCTGGCCGATCAAATCATAGATCGCATTGAAATGCACCGGAGAGAAATGGGACTATGATTTATTTTCAAACCGGTGAATTTAAATAATTGTCAGAATATATGAAAGCGGAGCGCTGTTTTATAGACGTAAGTACCAAGATTTAAAAGGAGTTGAATATGTCTGCGAAAGTGACCATTGATAATATCAAAGATTTTTCAGTAGGCCGGGAGCGGCAAGTCCCCACCTTACAAGGTGAGATGCGGCGCTATATTAACTTCGACAACGCGGCCAGTACGCCGACCCTGCAACCCGTCCTGGACACGATTAATCAATTCATGCCCTGGTATTCCAGTATTCACCGCGGAACCGGTTTTAAATCGCAGTTAAGTACGCATCTTTACGAACAAAGCCGGGATATTGTTCGTCAGTTTTGTAATGTCCATGATGATCTGCATACGATTATATTCGGAAAAAATTCAACGGAAGCCATTAATAAACTGGCCCGACGCATTCCTTTAAAGGAAGATAGTGTTATTTTAACAACGCGTATGGAACACCATTCCAACGATTTACCCTGGCGCCAGGTTGCCAAAGTCATTCATATCGATGTGGATGAAACGGGTCGTTTTAGCATCGCCGATTTAAAGGCGAAATTAGAAGAGTATGGCGATCGGGTTCGTCTGGTTACGGTGACCGGCGCTTCGAATGTCAGCGGATATGTGAATCCCGTGCATGAAATTGCCCGAATTGTACATGAACATGGTGCGGAAATTATGGTTGATGCCGCTCAGTTGGCTCCCCATCGTAAAATCGATATGCGAAATCAGAACGATCCGCAGCATATTGATTATCTGGCTTTTTCCGCCCACAAGATTTATGCCCCTTTCGGTTTGGGTGTTCTTGTGGCTAATCGTGAGCCTTTTGAAGAAGGGGCGCCGGAGATGGTAGGCGGAGGCCAGGTGGAAATCGTTTCCATGGATCATGTTTTCTGGACGGATGTACCGGAAAAAGAAGAAGCAGGCACGCCCAATGTGGTGGGTGCCATTGCTTTAGCCAAGGCTTTGCAGGTAGTGATGGACATCGGCATGGATCAAATTGCCGAGCACGAAGCGCGATTGACCTCTTATGCCTTGAAACGGATGAAAGAAGTGCCGGGTCTGGTGATCTATGGTTCTGCGGATGAAAAGGATGTAGAGAATCGTCTCGGTGTGATTTCCTTTAATATTCAGGGTATGTATCACGCTTTACTGGCCGCCATTTTGAATTATGAATATGCCATCGGAGTGCGCAACGGCTGCTTTTGTGCTCATCCCTACCTCAAGGTGTTGCTGGGGATCAACAAAGATGAAAACCAAAAAATGGAAGAACAAATTCTGCACCATGATCGCAGCGCCATTCCCGGTGCCGTGCGTATGAGTTTTGGTATGTATAATCAGGAAGAAGAAATAGACGTATTTGTTGAAGCCCTTAAACAAATTGCGGCCGGTAAGGTACAGGGCAAATATATTTTGAATAAAGAGAGCGGTGAATATCG
The DNA here is from genome assembly GCA_026983775.1 of Calditrichia bacterium. Lineage (GTDB taxonomy): Bacteria > Calditrichota > Calditrichia > Calditrichales > Calditrichaceae > JALSTK01. Next base: position 45,657 of record JALSTK010000088.1, on the reverse strand, counting down.
TCCCGCCGGTTTTGAGTTGCATTTTGATCAATATTTCAGGCTTTAATGGAGACACAAAAACTATACTATTCCAGGCCTTATTTGCGGGAGACCCGAGCTACGGTCCTTGATATCCGTAAAGAAAAAGATGCCCTGGGGCTCTTGCTTAATCAGACAATTTTCTATCCGGGTGGCGGAGGGCAGCCCGCAGATCGGGGACTGCTTGCGGGTAAGGAGCTTCGAACCGTCCGTGCCGAAAAAGAAGAAATCTGGCATTGGATTCCCCCGCAGGAAGTGAATCCCGGAGATGAAGTTAACCTGAAGCTGAACTGGGATTGGCGTTATTACCAGATGCAACAGCATACGGGTCAGCATCTCTTATCATCGGTTTTGCATCGCCATCATTTACCGACCGTTTCCGTCCATTTGGGAGAGGAATATACTTTGATTGAAGTGGAAGGAGCGGTTACCGATGAACTTTTCCCGGCTCAGGTTGAACAAGAAGCCAATGCCTTAATCCGTCAGGCCCTGCCTGTACGCCAGCATTGGGCGACTCCTCAGGATATAGACCGTTTTCCTTTGCGTCGTCCTCCCGGAGCGTATGAAAAACTGCGCGTCATCGAAATCGATCAAACGGATTACGCCGCTTGTGGGGGCATCCATCTGCAAAACACGGCGGAAATCGGCCTCATTAAAGCTCTGGGCCGGGAAAAAATCCGCGGGCATGCCCGCCTTAAATTTGCCATTGGTGATCGTGCTTACGCTTATTTTGGAGAAATCCATCATCTGACAAGAGAAATTCGCAAGCTGTTGAAAATCCACCACAGCGAAGCCATCCGGCGCATAGAAGGTTTGTTGGATGACTTGGCGGAGGCCCGGGGACAGAACAAGAAACTACTCGCAGAAATCATTGAATATCAGGCTCTCCAGCTGCTGAATCGGGATAAGAATTCCGGAATGGTCGTCTATAAACTGGGGCCGGAAGAGATGGGGCGTGCCTCTTTGCTGGCAAGAAGAATTGCCGAAAAAGGTTGTTGTCTTGCTTTTATTATGGCCGAGGAACGTTTTTTTCTGGCCTGGCCGCAAGAGCAAATCCGCTTTAACGGCCATCTGTTTATAAAAGAGTGTGCTCAAAAACTCGGTTTGCAGGGCGGAGGCGGACAGGGATTTCTTCAAGGCAAAATTGCGCATGACGATGTAAAAATCATCCGTCGTTGTCTGCAAGACCATCTGTCGCGATAGACATGCGGGATATTCCTGTTCTTAAACGGACCGTTAAGCGGTTGAAATCCGCGTTAATGGGAAGGGCAAAATATTTTGTTTTGTGTAGAAAAAACTTGAACGGAAATGTGTCTTTATTTTTATTAAAATAAAAAGGTTGAGAGTACCATAGTAAAAAAAGAGTTGGCGGCACATGGAAGAAAATATACAGATAGAACTTGATAGGGTAAGGGCTAGAATGGTTAACCGGAAAAACCTGTCCCGTATACTTTTTACAATACTCTATATTGCTGCATTATTTCTGGTTTTTATTCCGGGAATTTATGGTCTTGATAAAAATACAATTCCTCTGTCTCTAAAGATAGTATCTCTGTTCGTCTATATATCGAGTCTCTTTATTATCTTAAAAGATGGCTGGGCGAAACCGGAAGAGCCAGGGAAACTTCAAATATATCAAGATCGTATTAAATTTAAGAGAAAATCGTATAATAAAACGATTCCATTTACCCATATAAATAAAATTATATTTGACTATTTCGGTTATGCCGGTATTTGGACAAGCCGGCCTTACGGTAATGGCAATTATATTACAATAGAACATGCTGACGGTGAAGAGAATGAATATGAGATAAAAATACGGAACAGAGAAGAAAAGGAAAAGTTGAAAAAAATACTCCGTTCTATACAGTCCAAAGGTATTCATGTAGTAATAAATGTAACGAATAAATTACGAGCATTTTGATTAAAATTTACGATAGCCGGGCGTGACAAGTCGCTGTAACGGAAGTACTCAGGCCTTCGTTAGTACATCGGGTTGTATTGATCTCGAAAAGGGTCAGCTGTTATAATCAGAAAGTCAGTTAAAAAAAATTTATATAGACGATGAGGTAGACCATGAGTGGAATCAAAGGGATTGTACTTTTAACCCGCTTTGATTATCTGGAACAGTCCTATGGAAAGGAAGCCTTAAAAAAGTTTATTTCCACTCTTCCGGATGAACAGCGGAATACACTCAACCAGCCGATTGTTCTTTCCAAAGAATATTCCGAAGGGCTTTTACAGACCGTAGACGAACATATTCAGGATGTATTTTTCAATAAACGGGTGGATCCATTCAGTAAATTGGGGGTCTGGAATGCCCGTCAATTGGTGCCCAAATATTTTCAGCTTTACATTGACGAACAGAATCCGGAGAAATTTCTCAGGCAAATGGAGCGCATGCGGGATGTCCTGATCGGATTGGGAGAGATGCATCTTACCCGGTTTGCTCCGAACGATTTCGGCATACGAATCAACTACGGCCAGCCCTTTTCAAAAGCCGTTCAGTTAAGCGAATTGAGTTTTCTGGAGGAAGGATGCCGGATGTGCGGTGCCAGGGAGTTGTTTACGGAACAGGAACGAAGCGATGCATTTGATGTTGAGTATCGTATACACTGGGCTGACTGATCATGGCTGATTTTGCGGTTATTATTGCCGATATGCAAGCTTCTCGTAAAATGCGGGAACGGGAACGTTACGAATGGCAGTTGTTTCTTAAATCGGCAATCGTACAACTGAACGAGACCTATATCGAATGTATCGAAGCCCCCTTTATGATCACCAAAGGGGATGAGTTCCAGGGGGTGCTCAAAAGAATGGCCCCGGTCAATCAACTCATGAGCAAGTTTGAGCAACTTACCTATCCGCTGCATCTGCGTTTTGGTGTTGGCTATGGTTATGTCCAGAAAATGGGTAGCGATATTCCCATCGAGATGGATGGTCCTGCCTTCCATTTGGCCAATGCCGCTCTGGAATATGCCAAAAAGAAGAAAATTCTGGTGCGAATTTCCACCACAGACCTTATTTTTGACCGGGCTCTGAATACCATTTTCCAACTGATTCATTCGCTCAAACGGGGCTGGAGCGATCTTAATTATCGACGATACTGGAAGTATCGCGATTTGGGAACCCTGCAAAAAGTAGCCAACGAGGCCGGGGTGTCCAGCCAATCCGTTTGGGAATCACTCTTTAAATCCGGTGCCCTGGATGTACTTCAGGCCGATAGGGCGATTGATGAATTATTAAAGGATTTCGATCGTCTTCAGGAACTGCGCCGATAAAAACGGGTTATTTGCTGTAAAGACCAGATAGTCAATACCACGGCAATGATGAGTACCAGCGGCGAAACATGGTCTCCCCACTCATACCAGGCCATGGATTGTTTCATATCGATGTTCAGAAAGATGACGGCAATTAAATTATTGGTCGCATGGACCACAAAAGAGGGAATAAGAGACTGGGTACGCCAGGCCAGAAAACCGATAAAAATGCCGATAATGAAAATTTCCACTGCCCAGTAAAAATTACCGTGAACCAATGTCCAGGTCAACGAAGAAAGAATCACCGCCCGGGTGACGTCCCCTTTTCGTTCCAGCGCGACCTGTAAAAATCCCCTGAACAGGGCCTCCTCTGCAGCAGCCGCTACAAATACGGCACCGGTGATAATTAAAATCCAGTCAAAAGTAGTTTGTGCTTTCAAAGGACGCATGGATTCATAAAGCCAGTCCGGAATGGGCACGAAAAGATCAACCAGCCGGTCCAATTCATCACCGATGATACTGAGGGCAATGGCCAAAATAAAGCTAAAAAGGATAATCTCCCAGGGAACGCGGTGAATCCGAAACAAGCGCTTCAGATCATATTTACGCCATACGGCATATACGTACGGAATGATGCCGAACAATAGCCCACCCAGAATATAGAAATAGCGGGAGGCTTCCTGCATAGCCAGAGGATTACCGCCCGGACTTGCCAGAAAATTGACAAGCACCGCCGCGAGATAGAGGGGAACGAATAGAATAAGGATGACAATCAAGGCCTCTACCGGTTCGGGAAATTGTCGTTTCGGTTTAGGATGCTCTTCTAAGTTCATGTCTCCTCGGCTATTTGAAAGTGATACATGATAATTCCGGCAGATACGGCCAGATTTAGCGACTCACCGAATCCTGTTCTGGGAATTGTAATGATTTCCTGGCACATTTTCAACAAAGATTCCTCTAAACCGTGTGCTTCCGATCCCAATAGAATCATCTTCTTCCGGTGCCTTTGCCGGTGAAAATGAGTCAATGGTTCGCCGTTTTCTACCGCGGTCCCAAACAGATAAAACGACTCTTTCTCCTTCAAAATAGATAGATGTTGCCTGGTCACATTTTCCGCCATATGGATCTTTGCGACATAGCCGGTGGAGGCTCTGACCACTTTCGGATTGAAGGGATCGGCACAGTCCGGGCTTAGCAAAAGGTGATTGATGCCAAACCAGCAAGCCGTGCGTATAATGGTACCCAAATTTCCCGGATCATTGACCCGGTCCAGATAGAGCACCGTATTTCCGGCTCTCCATCTTTTGAAGTCTGTATCCGGCCGCACAGCCACAAGGGCGATGCCCTGGGGGTGTTCTTCCCGATTGATGCGCCGGAAATCCCTTTCCTGCACAATAAGGATGTGTTCCTCTTTCGGCTGTAGCGGAAGATGCTTCAATAATGATCGGCGATCTTCGCGCAGAAGCAGATATTCCCAGGCACATTCCGTATCTTCCAGGGCGCTGCGTATGCTGTTCAGCCCGCTGATCAAATAGCGTCCGTATTGTCGGCGATATTTCTTTTGATTCAGTTTGCTAAAATATTGGATTTGATTCCTGGAAATAAGTTGAGACATATCATTCACGCTGATCGGCTAAAAGTAAATTTTCTTTGGTATAGCGTTTAAGAATGCTCTCTCTGGTGACAATACCCAGAAAATGCATCGTTTCAGGAGAATCGACTACCGGCAAAAGTTCCGAGTCGTCCAATTCCATCTTATGCAAAGCATCTCCCATAGTGTCATTGGGATTGAGGACAAAGACATTTTCACTCATTACATCCGCAGCGACTAAGAGCGGAGCCAGATCGCGGTTGAAAAGGACGGGCCGTAAATCCCGCAAGGATATAATACCGATCAGTTTGTCCTTGTCATCCAGAACGGGGAAAGTTACCAGGCTGGAATTCATCAGAATATTCAAAATTTCTTCAAAACCGGTATGAGCCCGAATGACCGGTACATCGGTCTGAATCAGATTATTGATGCGATGGGACTGAAGAATATCCACATTACGTCCGTTATCCGTACGATTGGAAAACTGAGAAATTTTCATGGTATAGATGGACTCGGTTTCCAGCCACTTGGCTATCAAGGTGGCGGTTACCGTGCCCAGCATGAGGGGTAAGATGATCTTATAGTCTCCCGTTACCTCGAATATAATGAGCAAGGCGGTCAGTGGAGCATGAATGGTACCGGCGACAATCACCCCCATACCCACCAAAGCATAGGCACCGGGCGGAGCGGCGATGGATGGGAAAAGCTGGCCGACGATATTGCCGAACAGTGCGCCGAAGGTGGCGCCGATGAACAGGGAGGGAGTGAACAACCCCCCGGTACCGCCTGATCCCAAAGTGAAGGAGGTTGCCAAAATCTTTGCAACAACTAAGATGGCCAGCAAATAGATTTCCGGATGACCGACCAGGGCGGTATGGGTGGCCGAATCATCGAAACCGTAAAGTTCGGGGAAATAGTACGCAATGGCGCCGGTCAGCAGTCCGCCTATAGCCGGTTTGACCCAGGGAGGAAGAGAGATACCCTCTTCGAAGAAGTCTTCGATACCGTAGAGGGTCTTGATAAATATAACGGAGACAACCCCCCCCACAACACCCATGATCAGGTAAAAGATATACTCTGTCGGGCTTTGCAGACTGTAAGCCGGAATAGAGAACAGGGGACTGGAACCGATGTAATGTCTGGAAATGGCCGTGGCAATGACCGATGAAATCATGATGGGAGTAAAAACGGACAGGCGGAAATCGGACAAAATGATTTCCACGGCAAAGACCACTCCTGCCACCGGGGCATTGAAAACCGCTGCCAGACCGGAAGCCGCACCACATCCGACCAAAACACGCATACGCTGCTGGGAAACATGAAACAACTGACCGACGATGGACCCCAGGGCGGCACCGATCTGTACGATGGGTCCTTCTTTACCCGCCGACCCGCCCGAGCCGATGGTTGTTCCGGAATTAATAGAGGTTAAGAAGGCGATTCGTTTACGAATGAAACCACCCTTATTTGCCACGGCATCGATCACGCTGGGTACACCGTGTCCCTTGACTTCGGGTGAAAAGAAATATGCCAGGAGTCCTACGGTTATCCCGCCCAGGGCAGGGTAAATGATACGCAAATAATTGGCCGTTTCATCGGAAAAGAGTTTCATATCGGCCTGCTCAAAGAGCAGGAAATGCACTCCATTCACAATCAGGGTTAACACGTAAGCTCCATAGCCGGTCAGGGTACCGACGATAATAGCCAGAAAGATCAGGTAAAATTCCCGCGGTGTATCCAGCTTATACAGGGTGCGTAAAGAGCGGACCTGCCAGGATCGGAAAAGTTTTGTAATGTTTCGGCTACTCATTTGCAAGCGATTCCAGGGTTTCGATCAGATTTGCAAAAGGTACGGATATTTGCTGACTCCTGTCCATAATTTTCAGGGAAAAGGTCTTCCGCTCCAATTCTTCTTCTCCGGCCAGAAGCACAAAGCGGGCTTGTTGCCGGTTTGCCTCACGCATTTGGGCTTTAACACTACGGCCTAAAAAATCCGTTTCAGACAGGAATCCGGCCTGACGGAGCGTCTTTAACCAGCTTAGAGACTTCTGTCGGGCTGTCTCTCCCATGGTAATGATAAAGACATCCAACCGTTGGGCAGGCGCCAGATGCAGGTTCTGATGCCTGGCAATGAGTAATAAGCGTTCAATCCCCGATGCAAATCCGACGGCCGGGGTCGGCTGTCCCCCCAGTTCTTCGGCCAGCAAATCGTAGCGACCACCGCCGCAAATCGCATTCTGAGCACCCAGAGCTTCGCTGGTAATTTCAAAAACGGTACGGGTATAATAATCCAATCCTCTTACCAGGTAGGGGTCTTCATCATAGGATATTTGCAACGCATCCAGGTGCTGTTTAAGACGATGGTAATGGGTATGGCATTCTTCACAAAGATGATCGACCAGACGGGGTGCCTTTTGGTTTAAAGCGCTGCATGTTTCCTTCTTGCAGTCCAGAATGCGCAGGGGATTGTCATCGAAACGACGCTGACAGTCCTGGCAATAAAGATGCAGGTTAGGGCGGATATAATCCTGGAGAAGTTTTTTATACGGAAGGCGACATGTAACATCACCTACGGAATTAATGCGCAAATTCAAATTTTCTAATCCCGCTCTGCGGTAAATGTTTAAAGCAAGATCGATCATTTCGGCATCCGCTTCGGGATAGGCTGTGCCCAGTGTCTCGGCGCCAAACTGATGAAATTGACGTAAGCGTCCGGCCTGGGGATTCTCCTGACGGAAAAGGGGAGCAATGTAGAAAAATTTATTAACCGGAGATTTGGCATATAGCTTATTTTCCAGATAAGCGCGCATGATCGGCGCCGTCATTTCCGGTTTGAGAGTCAATTGCTTGTTTCCGCGGTCGAAAAAGGTGTACATCTCCTTTGATACGATATCGGTGAGTTGTCCGATGCCGCGGGCGAACAGTTCGGTTTTTTCGAATACAGGAGTTCGTAATTCTTTAAAATTATAGACCCGCATGGTCTCCCGGATTAAAGTTTCCAGAGCGACCCATTGTTCACTTTCCCCGGGAAGTATGTCCTGCGTACCTTTGATGCGTCTTATTGTTGCCAAAATAGCTCCATTTTTTCAAAAATCAGAGAAATTTACAAAAAGAATTGTAAAAACGAAATATTTATGATTTGGGGAGTAATGGGAAAAATAATTGAAAGGAATGATAGGTTTTTAGATCAAGTTCATCATCGATGGTCCGGTATCCCCGTAAACGGATTTCGATATGATGTTTTCCGGAAGAAAGATGTAAATCATAAATAGGAGTCTGGCCGATTGGAATATGGTCAAGCACGATTGTGGCCCCGGCCGGTTGTGTTTCCAGAGAAGCCGTAACCGCAGCAGTACTTACGCCGGGCAGGTTGACGTTTAAGTGGGTCGTATCTCCGGGTTGAATAGCCATCCGGGAAATAAAAGCGGAATTATGTTGCGGATTATGGATACGAATCCGGTGCCAACCGGCCATCATAGGGCCCAAAACCGTCGATTTTTGCAGGGTACGGGAAAATTGTTTTTGATCCATAGTCAACCGGTAGCCGGGCCGGTTGCTAACAATCCGGATGAATCCCAGATGTTGTTTGTAAAATATCCAGGATTCCAAACCGATAAGGACAACGGCCGAGACAATCAGGGCGGTTCTGAGACCGGCCCACAGTCCGTTTACATGGCCGGGATAGTAACCTACCGCAGTTTCGTCACTCATCGTAGTCGTTTTGGCTATATTGAGTTTATCGAGGTAACGGGATAGTATCTCCTTCTTATGGCTGCGCAGTTGCCAGGGTACCACATTTTCCAGATCATGGATCAATTCCGTGGCGTTTGAATATCTATGCCGGGGGTCCTTACGCAGGGCCTTTTTGATGATGCGTCGTACCGGTCTGGGAATTTGCGGATTCAGACGGTGGGCGGGAATATATTTATTGCGGATGAGCCTGGCCATGATTTCACTGTTGTTTTCACCTCCGAAGGGTTTTAGGCCGGTGAGCATTTCATAAAGTAAGATGCCCAGGGAAAACAGGTCGCTTTGAATGGAAAGGTGCTGACCGTTGGCTTGTTCCGGTGACATGTAAGCCGGTGTACCTACAATCATTCCGGTAAGAGTCAGGCGGGTAGAAATATCATCTTTGGCAATGCCGAAATCGATGAGTTTTACATCGCCGTCATGGGAAAGCAGAATGTTGCTGGGTTTGATGTCACGGTGGATGATGTTGCGGGAGTGAGTATATTCCAGTCCGCGGGCAATACCGAGAATAATGATAGAGGCTACATGGGCCGGTAGAGGAGCCATGTAATCGATGAGGGTGCGCAGGTCTTCCCCGTCTACAAATTCCATAATCAGATAGTAGTTACGATTGACATAGAGAAAATCATAAATGGAAACCAGGTTTTCGTGGTGAAAGGAAGCGCTGAGTAAAGCTTCTTTTTTAAAACGGTTGATGATTTCGCGATTAGGGTCTTTCAGTTTTTTAATAACGACCGTTCGGTTCAGGCTCGGTTGCAGGGCTTTATAAATTAAAGCCATGCCCCCTTCATTAAATTTATGCAGGATTTTGTAACTGGCGATGTAAGAATTAGCCTTCAGTTCGGACATATAAATTCCACATACGTTTAATTAAAGCGAAGATTTACTCAGCCCTTTCAAATAATCGATGGGAAGGCTGAGTAAAAGACCGTTACCCGGTTCATCCAGATCACCGACAATATGTTCGATCTCTTTGCTTAAAGGTTTAATTTTTTGTTCCGGGACTACGGACAGGATGGTTTTATTACCGGGGCGTGATTCCTGAAGCAGATTCTGAAATCCGGCAAAGATGGGAATGTCGTGGGCCAGAATACGTCCCATGCCAACGCTGTCTAAAACAGTTGCACCATGAATATCCAGTTCCAAAAATGCTTCCAGAATTTCATTGAGGTATTCTTCTTTGTTAAGAAAGAAAATAATTAATTGCATGAAGATCAATCGATATCAAAGTAATAATTTTCTTCTTCTTCGATTAATTCCAGCGCCTTATCCGATGTTTTGCATTTTAGTAATTGATTTCGCAGGTCTTCGTTGCTCATCAGGCGCGATATACGGCTAAGAAGTTTGATATGCATACCGGGATTATTTTCCGGACCGATCAGCAAAAAAATGATTTTTGCCGGTTTTTTATCAATGGATTCAAATTGGATTCCTTTACTATGGATACCGAGAGCCACGGCAAAATTGGGACAGGAAGTGTGTTTGCAATGGGGAATGGCGATTCCGTTGCCCACGCCGGTAGTCATAATCTTTTCACGTTCAAGAATGGCATGGTATGCTTCATCCATATCGGCGACCCTCTTATTCTGGTCCAATAACGTTAATAATTCTTTGATGGCTTCATCACGGGTAGTTGATTCCAATTTAATTTTTACATGTTCTTTTAACAGGATGTCGGTGAGACGCATGGTTCCTCCATAAACTTTATTTAAAGTAATTTAGGGAATTCTCATATTGTATGCCAATACTTTTGAATAGTGATTGACATAAAATTGGTTAATAGCTAAATTCATCCTTTAAATGTATGGAGGAATGATGCAGTTAGCAGATTATCTGGAAAAAGAACATATTGTCGCCGATTTGCAGGGTAATACCAAATATGAGGCAATCGAAGAACTTCTGAAGACGCTAAAGGATAGTGATAAGCTGGTCGATCTGGATGTAACCTTACAGGATGTGATGGCCCGCGAGGGATATCTGAGTACCGGTCTCGAGAACGGTCTGGCCATTCCCCATGCCAAGACGGACGGAGTCAGTGGATTAGTGGTGGCTCTTGGCCGGAAAAAAGAAGGGATCGATTTCGAATCGCTGGACGGGAAACCGGCTAATTTGATCTTTTTGGTTTTGTCCCCCCGAGATACCTCCGGACCGCATATTCAAACTCTGGCCGTTATTTCCAGAAATATGAAAGAGGCAGACCTTCGTCAGGCCCTTCTCGATGCGGAAACGGCCGAAGAGATGGCTGAAATCATCAAGGAAAAATTCAAATAATGTCCCTGACCTCTGACCCTAACCTGAAGACCGCTTTTGGGGGATATCTGGACCTTGTCGAGCAGGAGCTACGCATTATTGAAGAACACCAGCCCGTTTCTTTATTCTATGATCCGATTCGTTATTTTCTGAAAATCCCGGGTAAACGCATTCGTCCTCTGTTGGTTTTTCTCTCCGCGGAGATATTCGGAGCCGCGGGAAAAGTATCCCGTTTTGCCGCCGCTGCCGTGGAGATGCTGCATAATTTCACCCTGGTTCACGACGATATAATGGATGAAGACAATCTGCGACGGGGGCAACCCACGGTGCATACCAAATGGGATGTGAGTACGGCCATTCTCACCGGAGACGGCTTGATGGGCCTGGCCTTTCAGAAGTTGTTGCAATCACCCCGCGGTGATCTTACGGAGATGAGTCGTCGGTTTGTTAAAACCATGCTGGTCATTTGCGAAGGTCAGGGGCTGGATAAAATGTTTGAGAAGCGTACCACGATTTCCGAAGAGGAATACCTGAATATGATCGGCTGTAAAACGGCTGCTCTTCTGCAACTTTCCTGTCAGCTCGGGGGATTGGTCGCCGGTGCCGAAGACGATGATATACATGGATTGGGTGAGCTGGGGTATGCCCTGGGTATGGCTTTCCAGATTCAGGACGATCTGCTGGATATTATCGGGGGAACGGATACCATTGGCAAAGATGCCGGCAGCGACCTGGGAATGCATAAGAAAACCCTGCCGGCGATTAAATTACAATCCGCCTATCCGGATCAGGATATCTTTGCCCTGAATTTGCATGAATTTAAGGCCCTGCTCCGGGAAAGCGGGGTACTGGATGAGGTGACGGCGCGGTATGAAGCTTATTTTTCTCAGGCTGAAGAAAAATTTCAACGGTTACCGGCCGGGGAAAGCCGGGACCAATTAGGGAATTTAATCCGTTTTATCCGCTACCGGCGCTGGTAATCTCTCTCGCGAATTTTTTCCGGTCTTTCTGAAAAAATACTTTTTTTAAAATTGAAATACACGGTAGGCTCCATATGAATCCTGAAGCAGGTAGGGCAAATACATGATACCTATTCCCGGACTGTCTGTTATAAGGATTTTTTGGATTCTGTTGATAAATATTTTTATCCTGTTATCCTGCCAACCCAGTGCACGATTCCGCAGTCCGTCGGGAAGTGCAGAACCATTACGGAAGGCAAACATCGGCTTGTTACAACGGGAAGCCCTGCGCTGGATACACACCCCGTATCGTTTGGGGGGCACCGATTCCACGGGTATTGATTGTTCCGGTCTGGTTCAACGGATATATGCTACGGTTTATAATTTACATATGCCGCGGGAAGCGGCTCAACAGAGAGCGCTGGGTTCTTCGGTGGATAAACGTTATCTGCGACCCGGCGATCTGCTCTTTTTCCGTTTTCGGGGTCCGGGCGGAATCAATCATGTGGGTATCTATCTCGGAGAGAAGCGTTTTCTGCACGCCTCGAGCAGCAGAGGAGTGGTTATCTCTTCCTTGGATGATTCCTATTACCGCCGCCACCTGATCGTGGCCCGGCGCTATGCACACTGATCGGTGAGCGCATCGATTAAATGGATAACGGCCTGACGCAGGGGGGATGGCAAAGCGGATATTTTCCGGCTTACAGCCAGCTCGGCATCATACGCGGCCTGTGTTTCATGAACGGCTGAGGGAGAAGGAGTGTAAAGATAATTTTTTTCCCCGCTTAATAACCATTCCACGGTGGTACCGCCAAGACGAGCCAGCTTCAGGAGAATATCCGCCGGAGGAATGCGATTTTTCAGATAATTACTTACGGCAGGCTGACTGATCTGCAGGGCCCGGGCCAACTGTTCCTGGCTCATTTTCCGGTTTCTGCGGATCCAGTCGATCCGTTCACAAACTTCATTATTTTTATCCATAATATTTGTAATAATTTATAAAAGATAGTATATTACGAATGTAATTGATCGTAACGATTGTAATATATTTTATTCATAGTTAAAATGCAAGAAGAAACGCTATATTTTTTCTGGCAAATGTTAGCAGTCAGTCGGCAAACCGTCCGTTTGCAGGATCACCAGTTACAGGTTCTGGCGGCCGGGCAGCTCAATCGCCAGCGTGGTCCGGATTTTACGGCTGCCCGTTTCTTGCTGGATGGCATAATTTATCAGGGCGATGTGGAGTGCCATGTGCGTTCCTCCGATTGGTATGGTCACCTTCACCATATCGATCCGGCTTTTAGCCGGGTATTGTTACACCTAACCCTCCTTGCAGACCGTATTCCGGTGGAACATCGTCTAAGCGGAATGCAGATTCCTACGGTCACTGTTCCCGAATCCCTACTAAGAGCTGTTTTGGGCCAATTAAAAAGTAGTCTATTTACGGTGTGTCCGGTCACTTCCGCGAAGGTGGATCTTTTAAAAACTCTGGCCCTGCGGCGCTTGCATACCAAGGCCAGGATCTTTTTGACGGAATGCAATGTATCTTCCTGGCCGCAACTATTTTATGTCTATTTTTTTCGGGCCCTGGGCTACAGCGCCAATCGGGACCCTTTCCAACAATTGGCTCATCGTCTTCCCTGGGTCCGCTTAAAATCCTGGTTACAGGAAAGGTATTTACCTTTCGATATTCTCTATGCCCTCTATGCAGGGCAGGCCGGATTTTTGGCTTCTGTGGCCGATCCCGATTCCTATACTATCCGTTTACAGCAACAATATCGGCAATGGGGCTCCGTTGAAGATACGCCTCCTATCGCTGAAGGGTTGTGGCAATGGGCCGGGCAGCGCCGGGGCAATCACCCCCATTTCCGGTTAGCCGGAGGCCTGGCTTTTTTTAGGGAGTACGGATCCTCCGTCTTCGAACAATGCCTGGAAAAGGCCGGGCAACGCCGGGAGTTTGACGTCCTTTATGCGGCCTGGAAGGAATTTTTAAGTATTCCCTGTAGGGGTTATTGGCAAAATCATCTGGCCCTGGGGGTGTCCATAAAGAGCGCCAGAAATCGGTTTTATTTCGGTCTGAGCCGGCAACAGGAGATCATCATGAATGTATTCATTCCTCTGTTATTGGCCCGGGCCTGGCTGAAGGGCAGTTTCGGTTTTGCCCAGTATTTGCAGGCCTTTTATCTTTGGATACCTGCCGTTAATTCCTATTCGTCCCTGTCCACATGGTTTCCCTGGCATAAGAAGATGCTCAAGTTATGGCCGGCCCAGGCATTATATCAGGGTCTGCTTCAATTGCAGAACGTTCCTTTTTCTCTCCGGGAAGAAAATCCGGTTGCGAATTCTCAGGAATTGTTGCCGAGCATTGACACGGATAGCGAAAATAGTTATAATTTAGATACTGGCTAAATAAAGTCCGTAAATCGGAAATACTTTCCGAAGCCCAGGTTGTATTTAATCAAGAGGGAAAAAGATGGATTTCGAATGGTTTGATCCTATCATGCTCAGGAATTTTTTATATGCGATCTTTGGAGTTCTGGTAGGTATGTTTTCTTCGATTATCACCTATAAACTGGTGAATCGCAGTACACGTTTCGATATTCCCAATGAATTGGAAAAGGGTAATCTGGCCGTTGGTATCGTTGTCGGCGGTATTTTTATCATGATCGGGTTAATTGTCGGTTTAATTATCGGGATGAGTCTAAATTAATGATTCGCTTCCTATCTTACATACTGCCGGTTGTGGTGGCTTTCAGCCTGGTAGCCTGCAGGCAATCCACGGCCGAGCGTCGGATCAGCAACGGCAGGGCCGACAGCCTTTTGCTTCACAGGGTACGTCAGCGAATCGAAGATAAAAAGCGTTTGGAAGAATTGCGTACGGAACTGATGAGCAGCGAGCTGGGCAGGTCGATCGCTCATTACAAACCGATCATTAAAAAATATGCCAAGCGTTATGGATTTGACTGGCGTTTAATCGCCGCCCAGATTGTGCAGGAATCGGGATTTCAGACCAAAGCCCGCAGCCATGTGGGAGCCCGCGGACTCATGCAGCTTATGCCCTATACAGCCCGGGAAATCAGCCAGGAGCTGGATATTGAGTATATCATGAAAAACCCGCGGGAAAACATCACCGCCGGGATTTATCATCTGCATAAACAATACCGTTTGTTTAGTGACGCCCCATTTGCCGACCGCACCAAGCTGGCTCTTGCCAGTTACAATGCCGGGGCCGGCCGGGTCTTCGATGCCCAGGATATTGCCCGCTATTTTAAATTACAAACCAATCGCTGGATAAATGTCCGCCCCTATCTGGCCATGCTCAAAAAATCGGATTGGCAGCTTCATTTACAGGTCTGGCCCGAGGGCAGACCGCGGCACGGCTATTTTTATGGCTATAAAGAGACCATCAACTATGTGGAATCGATTTGGGCAACTTATATCGATTACTGTAAAATCATGTAGATAAAAAAGGTGTCATGTGATAACAATCACGGTAAGTTGCCTGCTCAATTTTAATATTTCTAAATACTTACAGTTTATTATCAAAGGGGTGTTCTTATGAACCGGCCAAAAATGAAAACCCTCGGGCTGTTGATCCTTGTAACAGCATCATTCTGGTCTTTTTCCGCGACCAGGCAGCAACCGGGTGCGCAGGTTAAATTTGTAATCGGTAAAGTGGAGATTCAGCCTAAAAATCAAACCCGATGGTCTAAATTGCGCTTGCGTCAGTCTGTGTACAGCGGGGATCGCTTAAAGACTTTTTTGAGTTCCCGGGTTGAACTGCAGATGCCCGACAAATCGGTGATCAAAGTAAATCAGAATAGCATCTTTGAAGTTAAAGAGATAAAGACGGCTCGTCAAAACAATGAGGATAAAATGAGCTTTACCCTGTGGGCCGGTAATATCTGGGCTCATTTTAAAAAGATCGTCAGTAGTCGTCAAACGAGGGAAATCGAAAGCCCCAGTGCCGTGGTGGCTATCCGCGGTACGACCCTGGAAATGGATGTGGACCAACATGAAACGACCAGGGTGCATGTGATTGAGGGACAGGTGGCCGTACGGTCCAGGGGAGCCGCCGGAGAAGTTTTGGTGGGCAGTAACCAGCAATCCGTTATAGAGAAGGGTAAGGCGCCCTCGCCCCCGAAAGCGGTCGGCAATGAAGCGGAAGGACAGTCGAACAGTGTGCGTGAAAAGCTGAAACTGGATGTAAATGTTGCCAAATTGCAGTTTACCGATCCTGCCGTGATTATGGGCGGCATCCCTGTCCGCGGCAGAGTCAATCCCAAAGCACAGCTCGTGGCCAATGATATCCCGTTAAATGTGATGCCCAACGGTCAGTTTCAGGGTCGTATCCGGGTTAAAGAAGGATTGAATGAAATTCGTTTTGTGGCCAGGCTGGACGGCACACAGATTAAAAAAGTATTACGCGTTTTAGTGAATACCAAAAAACCGCAAATTCGTCTCTCCAAACCGATCGTGGCCGGTTTCCTGAACCGGCGCGATTACAGTTTGAGCGGTGCCGTCTTTGATTTGACTCCCCAGGACCGAATCAAAGTATTTATTAACGATGAACTGGTGACCGAAGTAGTAGGCCGCGGTAGTTTTAACCGTACGGTTATATTGAAAGAAGGCAAAAATATTATTCGCATCCGGGCCGTGGATATCTCTAAAAATACGACGGAAATGGCGGAGCAGCTCTTTTTGGATACGGTCAAACCGATTCTGACCGTGACCGAACCGGCCCAGCAGGTCTTTGCTCGTTTTGAACCTCCCCGTCCGCCTTCAGGGGACTACTCCTTTGTTAAGGAAAAATTCAAACAAACCATTCGCGGTCTGGTTATCGATCCTCAGCCTTCGTCCGGTATCAAAAGAATTACAATAAATGGTAAAGAAATCCGTCCAAATTCCGATGGTAGTTTTGAGACAGAAATTGTGTTGAAGCGGGGGAAATTGGGCCAGCCCGGAAAAAATCGTCTTTCCTTTTATATAGAAGACATGGCCGGCAACATCACCCGCGACAACAGTCATGTGATATTGATAAGATAAAACAGAACGGATATTCTATGCGATGGTGGATTTTTTTACTGCTGCCGGTTTTACTTGCGGCGCAAAACAACTTTAATATAACGGGTCGCATCTCCCTGCGTACTCTGAATACGACGTATGATACAAAAAGTACCATAAAGCCCGATTCCATAGCGGATTCCGCTTATGCCAAAGGTCCGTTGATACCCGGTCTGGAGCAGAATTTAAATATTGCCCTTTTTGCCAGAACCTCCAAGATGGATATTACCCTGCTGGGTGATCTGCGCAACAACCAATGGGATCAATTAAATAAATTCAAAAATGTCAACCGCCTTTCCCTCAATATCCGCTTCGGCCGGAATGAAATTATTCTGGGGGATTTTTTCGATTCCGGTTCCGAATTTTTTATTCAAAGCCGGGAAGTAAGAGGCGCCAGAGCTTTGTTGAATCTGTCCAATCTATGGGGAGCCGATTCCTACTGGCGTTTCAAGTTTAGCGGCGGTCAAATACAAAAAGCTTTGGGCATCGGTCAGCGTTTGTACGGCTTGTATCATCAGTATGAGAATGCCGGCCAGTATCGCCGTTTTTTCGCTTCCGGACTGACTCAGGTGGGAGACAACCGGTATTTTGAAGTGGGGTTGAAATACCTCTATGCCAGGGATGATCAGAAGTCTATCAGCGAATCCATAAACGAACCTCTGATCAATCGCAATATCGGAGGCAATGCCCTGCTTTATTTATGGCAAAAACATATTCAACTCTTTGCCGAGGGATATGCCAGCCGCAAGGATACCATCACGGCTAAGAACATAAATGATTTTGCCTACAAAGGCGGGATGGATTTCCGATACAGGAATTTTAAACTGGTTACCTTTTATCAACGCCTGGGATACGATTATTACACGGCGGGCTACCCGTTTCTGCAAAATGACCGGCAGGGTTTGAAATTCACAACCGCCTATTATATCCCCCATACCCTTATTCTGAGCGCGGAAGGGGAAAATTATCATGACAATCTGAACAAAGACGATCAACGTCCCACCACCAGAACACGTATGATCCAAACCGGAATCACCACTGCCATGAAATCCTGGCCGGAAATCACCCTGAGATGGCAATTCCGAGATGATAACAGCGATGTTATTTTGGATACCGTGAAGACCAGAAAAATATCCCGCACTCTGGAGGGACGGATTGCTTTCGGCCATGGTTCGCAACGTATTTCACTCTCGGCCCTGTATATTGATCTCAACGACCATAGCGTACTCATTTCCGGGGAACCGTTGGGTACGGATCAGTTAATCGGCAGTATGAATTTCTATTTTCGCCTGGCCGGACGTCTTTATTTTTCCGGTGGAACGGTTTATAGCCAGCTAAACCTCAGCAATCATCAGAGCAATCGCAATCTGTATACCTATACTTCCTGGCGCTGGGACCTGATTCCGCGCCGTTTGAAAATGGAAGGTTCTATAAATTTTATCTTGAACGACGCGGCCAACGGCGGATACCAGGATTATCTCAGTGACTACAATCAGATTGGTTCGCGCTTCTCGATGGAATATTTTTTCAATGATAATATCTCGCTTAAAATGATAGGGGGAACGGATTTTAGAAACATGGGATATTCCCAGCAACAGGCTTTGCAAGTGATTGCCGATCCGGATTACGGGCCGCTCTTTTTTAACAGCTACGAAACCTATAAAGGGTGGCAATACGGTTTGGAGCTGAACTGGATATTTTAAATTCGGTTTACTCTCCGGAAAACGAACGAAACCTAATTCATTCATCTAAGTAAAATAAATTTAAATCCACAAACTCGGTGATTGCCGATTGCCTGAAAAAGGGTAATTCTATAAATTGCCCGATCGGTAAAGAAGAAAAGAAAGAATTTGATGTATCACGGTACTGATTACTATCATATAAATAGTCTGCTCTCCGAAGAAGAACGGCTGGTCCAGGATAGCGTGCGCCAGTTTGTGGAAGAACAATATCTGCCGTTTGTGGCCGAATATCATCAGAAAAGCATTTTTCCCAAAGAGATGTCGCTTAAATTGGGTGCAATGGGTTTGTTGGGAGTGACCGTCCCGGAAGAGTATGGCGGCCCGGGTCTAAGTTACACCGTTTACGGTTTGGCCATGCAGGAGCTGGAACGCGGAGACAGTGGATTGCGCTCTTTTGCTTCGGTACAGGGCAGTCTGGTCATGTATCCCATTTATAAGTATGGTTCCGAGGAACAAAAAAAATACTGGCTGCCGCTGTTAGCAAAGGGAGAAAAGATAGGTTGTTTCGGATTAACCGAAGCCGATCATGGTTCCGATCCTGGAGGCATGTTGACCCGGGCTGAAAAGACCGCAGAGGGTTGGTTGCTGAACGGAAGTAAAATGTGGATTACCAACGGGACTTTGGCCGATGTGGCCGTGGTCTGGGCTAAAACGGAAAAAGGTATTCGCGGCTTTCTGGTAGAGAAAGAGCGCAAAGGATTCGAGGCCCGGGTGATTAAAGGGAAGTTTTCTTTGCGGGCTTCGGATACGGCGGAACTGAGTTTTCAGGACTGCCTGATTCCGCATGAAAATCAATTGCCCGGCGCTATTGGCCTGCGTGCTCCCTTATCGTGCTTAAATGAAGCCCGTTACGGAATCGCCTGGGGCGCCATGGGAGCGGCTATGGCCTGCTATGATGAGGCGCTTCAATATGCGCAAAGCCGTATTCAATTCGATAAACCTATCGCCGCTTTTCAAATCACACAATTAAAATTAGTCGAAATGCTGACGGAAATCACCAAAGGGCAATTGTTGAATTATCAACTGGGAAGGATGAAAGATGCGGGGGAAGCCCGGTTTTATCACGTTTCCATGGCCAAGCGCAACAATGTCCATCAGGCATTACAGATTGCCCGCTCGGCCCGTTCTATTTTGGCTGCCAACGGAATCACCGATGAATATCAGGTCATCCGCCACCTATTAAACCTTGAATCGGTTTATACCTACGAAGGGACCCATGACATTCATACTTTAATCATAGGACAGGAAATTACGGGGATAAGTGCCTTCAGATGAATAAAAAAATAATATTGGTAGAAGATGATAAAGTCTCTTTCGAGAGCATTTGCCAAACATTGCACCGATATCATTATCGGTGTTTGGGTTGCCAGACCCTCAATGAAGCGAAAGACATGATCAAACGGGAAGTGTGCGATTTGATTATCTGCGACATCTGGTTACCGGACGGATCCGGCTTGCAATTATTAAAGGATGTTCGTCAGTTTTTGCTTAACATCCCCTTTGTGGTCATTACCGCTTCCGATAAAAAAGAATTAATTTTGCAGGCCTTAAAGGAGGGCGCCGATGATTTTCTGAGCAAGCCCTTCCATATGGATAATTTGCCGACCATCATCGAACGCAATATTCAGCGCCGCCGTTTGATACAAAAAGAATATACTCCCAAGAAACCGACGGTTTTGTTAAAAACGATTCAGGCTTTGATCACCGCCCTGGAAGCCAAAGACAGTTTCACCTCCGGCCATTCCATGCGTGTGGCTCGTCATGCCAAAATGATGGGCGAAGCCCTGGGACTTTCCGGCGAAGAAAAATTTATCCTCGAATTCTCCGCTATTTTGCATGATATAGGTAAAATCGGTATGCCGGATAACATCCTTAAGAAGTCATCTTCTTTATTGGAGATGGAATATAATACGGCCAAAGAGCACGTGATTATCGGCAGCCGGATTGTCGGCAAGATTGATGAGTTGAAAGAGGTAGCGGCCATTATTCGCCATCACCATGAACGGTATGACGGCAGGGGATATCCCGACGGACTTAAGGGCGATGTGATCCCCTATTTTTCCCGTATTTTATCGATTGCCGACGCCTACGAATCGATTGTTTCGGGTCGGACCTATAGTGAATCCCATACGAGTGATCAGGCCCTGGATGAACTTAAAAAAAATGCCGGAACTCAATTTGATCCCGGGCTGGTCGATATCTTTATAAGAGCCATCCGCTCCGCCAGCTCCAACCCCAATACGCCGCTGCAGATCGAACTTATGTCTAAAGAAAAATAAGTTATGACGGTAGAGCACGACCATTTTATTTGCCTGTAGGAAATTCGAGTCCTATATTCAAGTCATCCCAAAAAACGAGTGACCATTTTTTAATTTCATGCAATTGGATGTCATAGATCCTGAACCGGCTAAAACAGACCAACAGCAGCGGTAAATCCGATATTGAAGAAACGGACGGGATGTAATTGTTCGTCTTTTTAAAAGATAGGAAGAAATATTTGAAATTTCTCTTTCGTTGAAAAGTAAGGGAAAATAAATTCATCATAACATTCATTTAACGGGAGGTGTGTATGCAACGTTTTACGGTTGTATTGGTTTTTTTGTTGATGGCCTCCGCCTTATTCGGCGGACAAATCAAGGTAAAGCAGGTTTCTCAGCCGGATCGTCAGATTCCGAAATTTATAGGTTTTGATCCGCTGGCTATTGTGGTTAAAGTGGATCCTTCGCTATTGAAGCAAATTGAGAAAAAAAGGGCGGCCCGGGACGGATTAACCGGCATCAGTCGCCTGGATAACTTGAACAGAGCTTACGAAGTGCTTCATTTTATACAGAAGTATCCCCGTATGAAACCCCGTACGTATCAGGGGCGCACCCTTATTCCGGCTACCTGGTTTCGGCTTGAATTTAAAGCGAGGATCGATGCCGAAAAAGTGGCTCGGGCCTATCGTGCTTTAAGAGGGGTGGTGGATGCCCAGCCCATCGGTGTTCACCCGGTTACGGCCCGCTATCCCAATGATTCGCGATTTTCGGATCAATGGCATTTAAATCAATCTAATGATGCCGATATGGACGCACCGGAAGCCTGGGATATCGAAACCGGCAATACGGATATCATTGTAGCCGATCTGGATACCGGTGTTCGTTATTTTCATAAAGATTTGGGTGGGGCCAATGCCTCTTACTCCCATCCGGAAGCGGCCCGCGGCAATATGTGGATCAACTGGGCGGAAAAGAACGGCACAGACGGTGTTGATGATGACAATAACGGTTATGTGGATGACTGGATCGGCTGGGATTTTGTAACCGGGAAAAGCGGTGTCTCCGGAGAAGATGTTTCCACACCGGATAACGATCCGCGCGATTTCAACGGTCACGGTACTCATACGGCCGGTCTGATTGCCGCCATAACGGATAATAATTATGCCGTGGCCTCCGTGGCCGGCGGCTGGATGAACGGCAGTCAGGCCGAAACCGGCAACGGTGTTAAAGTAATGGGTCTGCGCATCGGCTGGTCGGGACGTTATTTCATCTGGGAAGTGGGCTATGTGGATATGGGTTTTGCCGCCGATGCCTTCTATTATGCGGCCAATAACGGGGCCAGAATTGCTTCCTGTAGTTGGGGCTCTTCCAACAGCGGCGGTTTGGGTGACGCCATCGATTATTTTCTGGCCGGCGGCGGAATGATTTTCAAAGCGGCCGGTAATGACGATAATGAAGATACGGATTATATGACCGCTCGAACCGATATTATTTCCGTGGCCGCTACCAATGCCAGCGACCAGAAAGCGGATTTTTCTTCCTACGGTAGCTGGGTCGATATCAGTGCCCCCGGCGATAATATCTATAGTACCTATCATGATCATACGGACCCGGAAACGGATTATGTTGCATCTTTGAGCGGTACCTCCATGGCTACGCCCAATGCAGCGAGTGTAGCGGCCTTGATCTGGTCGCATCATCCCGACTGGACCGCAGATCAGGTCAAACAACGCTTATTCGACACAGCAGACGATATCGATAATGTCTCCGGCAATGCCAGCTATGCCGGTAAATTGGGTGCGGGACGGGTAAACGCCTTCAATGCCGTAAATGACGGCGGAACTCCTTCGGCGCCAAGCGCAGATTTTACGGCCGATCCTACCAGCGGCTGCGCTCCGCTAACCGTAAATTTTACGGATGCTTCCAGCGGGGAGATCACTTCCTGGTCCTGGGACTTCGGTGACGGATCGACTTCCGGCGCACAAAATCCCTCGCATCAGTATACTACGGCCGGTACGTATACCGTTGCCCTGACCGTTACCGGTCCGGGGGGGTCGGATACGAAAACCAAAACCGATTATATTACGGTCTATGCTCCGATTACAGCGGATTTCTCCGGGACTCCCACTTCGGGCGATGCGCCTTTGACCGTTAATTTTACGGATGCTTCAAGTGGTGACGTAACAACCTGGAGTTGGGATTTCGGCGACGGCGGTACATCTTCCACTCAGAATCCAAGTCATCAGTATACTACCGCCGGAACCTATACGGTAAGCATGACCGCTTCGAATTCCTGTGACTCGGATACCAAAACGAAGACCGATTACATTACAGTCACCGAACCCAGCGGTAATCCGCCGGTAGCCGATTTTAGCGCTTCCCCCACCAGCGGGACGGCTCCTTTACTGGTCACCTTTACCGATCAGTCCACCAACAACCCCACCGGCTGGAACTGGGATTTCGGCGATGGAGCCACTTCCGGCGAACAAAATCCGCAACATGAATATACCTCGGCCGGCAGTTACACGGTTTCACTCACCGCCAGTAATGCCGACGGCTCGGATACGGAAACCAAAGCGGACTATATTACGGTTAGCGCGCCGGCAAGCCATACCATGCATGTCAGTGAAATAAATGTGTCCAAAGAAGCCTTTTTTATCGTAACCCGCGGTACGGCCGATATTCACATCGTTGATGAAAACGGCGGCGCAGTAGCCGATGCCACCGTATCCGGTACCTGGTCCGGTAGCACTTCCGGCAGCGATGAAGTAACCACCGACAGCAACGGCTGGGCGACCAGCGTATCCGCCTGGGTGTGGGGTGACGGCGATTTTACCTTCTGCGTGGACAACGTGACCAAGAGTGGCTGGAATTATGATTCGGATGCCAATCTGGTAACCTGCGGCAGTACCAATGCCGATACAAAGACCAAAACCCTGACCAATGTGGATGTTTCGAAGATTGAAAAAGAACTGGGCTTTAAACTGAGTATGAATACTCCCAATCCTTTCAATCCTACTACAACCATTTCTTATATGGTACCTATAGCGGGTCGGGTGAAGGTTGAAATTTTTAACGTATTGGGACAACGGGTACGCTTACTGGTGGATCGCATGGCTCCTGCAGGTTTGAATCTATCCCAATGGGATGCTCGTGACGATCAGGGTCAACCGGTGGGATCCGGGTTTTACTTTTACCAGATTACCATGGATCATCAAAAAGTTCTACGAAAAAAGATGCTTTTGTTGAAGTAATGTATTCCTGATATAGAAGTCAAAAAGCCGCAGGAGACCGTTTTCTTGCGGCTTTTTTTTGTTACGGATAATTATCAAACAAATCAGTTGCTGAAGTAATTTTTTCCTTGATTTCTTAAAAATATTCCAATACCCTTTTTAAGGCAATGTAATCCCTGCCTGATGAAACGGATACGCCACGCCCGGAAAAACGGAGCGTTTTACTTGAATCGGATTTATATTTTGTATGGGTGTAAAGTGGGAGCGAGAAAAACGTGCTTCTTTTTTCCTTTTTCCTTCTTTCTTCTTTACTCTTTCCTCTTGCAAAAGAAGCACGGCTCCTCTGGCGGATACAAAAAATTTGCAGTTGAAGGTAGAAGACGTGTCCTGCACCGAAGCCTGGTTACGTTTAACAAACAGCCCAGCCTATTATGGAAAAAGTTTAAAACTCTTGCGTGACGACAGCCTGATTATAAGCAAGCCCTTAACGGCAAACGATACCCTGCCGTACGACCGGGGTCTTTTACCCCTTAGTTTCTATACCTACCGGGCCCGGGTCTGCGACGGCGAACGGACTTTCTGTAAATGTCTGCTGCTTATTAAATAAGAGTGGCCTGCGTTTGGTACCCCGGCCATAGGCCGGGGCTTTCGTTGAGAAAGGATTCTACGGAACAGATATTACGGAAAATATTTCTTTATGGTCTTATTATCGTCCATAGTGTAAGATAGATACTCAATCTTTTTTCGGGCCACTTTAAAGGCCAGTGTACCGTCGAGTTGTTTACGGGGCTGCATGGTTACTCTCTTGGATAACCCGTCCTTGAATTTGGCGGTATAATCCGCATCAATGCCGATTTCCTTTCCGTCGGCCATGACCAGTTTTAATTTAGCCGGATCAAAAGTAAAGGGCTGACCGCTGTTATTGACAGCCGTGAAAGCCAGCAACCAATATCCCGAATTATACTCTTTGTCACCCACGGCGAGAGGGAACAGGGTGTTATAATCGAGGATAGCAACGGTTTTGGCCCGCACTTTTTTAAGATACTTCCGGGCCTTATTATTTTCGGGATCAAAAGAGACAGCGCGATTTATGTAATATTCCGCGGAAAGAAACAGGTCCGGATTTTTTTCTTTTACAGCTTGTTGGTAAAATTTAATGCCTTTTTCAAAGGTCTGCTGAAAATTATCCTGCTTAATGCGGGTTAGAGTTTTTTCAGCATCACTGTTGTTTTCATCATAATAAAGAGCATCATCCAGCAGGTCAAGGGTCCGGGTAAAATATTTTTCCTGCTGAATTTCATTGGATGGTTTCGTGTTATGATAAGCCACGGCCAATTCGTACAGTAATCGACTGTATTCCTTTTTGAATTGCGCACTGATATTTTCAGCCGGAATGAAATCCTGTGCTTTATCGAAATTGCCCACAAAAGCATCCAGGTTATGACGTTTCTTAAAAAGGTCTAATCCCTTATGCATGTAAGTCAGAGCAATTTTTTCATTAATTTTTGCATTTTGGGGATTAGATTTTTTAACTTTCAGGTAATGAGATAGAGCCTGATTATATTTCCCGTTGGCATAGGCTGCATCGCCGTCCGCTTCCGGATTTCCGCCGCATTGTACGAATAATGCAGACAGAATCAACATAAACAAAAATGTAGAGAATCGTTTCATGGAAAATACCTCCTGCCTATCGATTAAAAGTTTCTATAAGATAATAAAATATAATATGTAAGGAAATAAAAAAGAGAAAATATGAAAGTATTTATTCTGGGCTCCGGAACTCTCCTGTCCGCTCCCGATCGTAACCCCTCCGGCTATCTGCTGGTTGAAAAAGAGGAGCCGGGTCTGATGGATTGCGGGCCGGGAATTTTGCGCCGCTTAAAAGAAACGAATACCGATCTGCTGGCCTTAAAAACCATCTTCCTGACCCATTTTCATGTGGATCATTGTGCCGATGTTCTGGCCCTGCTGCTGACCCGTTATTTACTGGATTCCCGGGCCAATGAACACTTACGGATTATTGGTCCTAAGGGACTGACCGACTGGTTCCGGGCTCAGGCCTCCTGGCAGGGCGAATGGCTGAATGCCCATCCGCCTGAATTGATAGAAATGACCGCTCAGCCCTTTCATTGGGCGGGGCTTACCATCCGCAGTTGTAAAACCCTGCACACGGAGCGGAGTATCGGCTATGTGATTGAGGATGGAAAGGGGTGGTTTTATTCCGGTGATACGGATTACAGTGAAAAGCTCATCCGCTGTATTTCGGGTTTGCATACGGCGATTATCGAATGTTCTCTACCTGAAGGGATGAAGATGACCGGTCATCTGGTTCCCGCAGAAGTAGCCATGCTTGCTCAAAAAGCGGGTTTTAAACGGTTGATTTTAACTCATCTTTATCCCTTCAATGAGCGGCCGGAACTGGTGGAAGAAGTGGCCGAACATTTCCAAGGAGAGATTATTGTGGCCAGAGATTTTCAACAATTTTCCTGAAGAAAACACGGTACCGATTCGTGAGCAAGGCGCTTGTTAAAAAAAGCATAGAGGCCAATCCGGCCTTCTGGTTTTTTATGGTCTTTGCCGCGGGAATTGCTTTCGGCTGGCAGTCCCTGAATCGGATTTCGTTTGCCGTCTTCGCCGGATTTTCCCTGCTCTCGTTTATTCTGACTATAATCGCTCATAAAAAATTTCCGGCCTGTTTCCCTGCTCTGATTGCGTTCAGCGTCTTCTTCTCCGCAGCCGCTTTGCTGGAAGCCCGCCTGACCTTCTTTGCCCCCAACCACCTGATTAATGAGCCCCTGTATAAGATTCGAAAAGTACGGGGTTGGATCGCCGGCGAAATGCCCCGGGAATCGGGCCGGGACCGATATATCATGCGCTGTCAGGCCGTTTACAGAGATTCCCAATGGCACGAGGCCAGGGGGCATATTCTCTTAATACGCGGTAAACGGGGATTACGTCTGCACTATGGTGACCGGGTGCAATTCAAGGCTCCTTTACTGTATCCACCGTTACCCTCAAATCCGGGTGAATTTAATTATCGACGCTATCTGCAACTGAATCACATTTATTTTCGCGTCAATTATAACCGGAAAAATTTAAAAATCACGGGCGACAAGGCGGGACCGCTGTGGCAACGAAGATTTTTTGTACCGCTCAGGAAAGGGATCCGGCAGACCATTACCCATTATTTTCACCAACCGACCCGGGCCGTATTCAAGGCTCTGGTCCTGGGTGAGCGTCAGGATGTGGAACGGAGCTTAATGAATAATTTCAGGCGCAGCGGAGTCATTCATATTTTGGCCATTTCCGGTTTGCATGTGGGTTTCCTGCTGGCAATGCTTTTACTGCTGCTGGGATTCTTACCGTTGACCTACCCGCAACGGATCCTGCTTACTCTACTTTTTCTTTGGCTGTTTGCGGCCCTGGTTGATTTTAAAGCTCCGGTGGTTCGGGCCGTGCTCATGGCCACCATCTACTTCAGTGCTCAATTAACCGAACGCAGCGCAGGTTCTCTAAATCCTCTCGGCGTAGCCGGGTTGCTGATACTGATCGTTGAACCTCAGCAGTTGTTGCTGCCCGGTTTTCAGTTCTCTTTCGCTGCCGTGGGCAGTATCTTGTATGGCTATCCCAAACTTCAAAAAGTGTGGCCCATGGATTTGGGACATAGTCATTGGAAAGAGCGGTTTAATTCCTATCTTCGTCAACCCTTCCTGGTATCCCTGGCGGCGATCCTGGGTACGATTCCTCTCACCTGGAGCTATTACGGTACTCTACAGGTGGGCGCGGTTCTGGTTAATCTTCTGGTTATTCCCCTGATGGCGGTATTCGTTATGCTTTGTTTCCTTTTTCTTCTGTTGTCCGGCATCGGATTCTGGGCATGTGCGGGATTGGCGTTTTCCATGGAACATTATTTTAAATGGATTGCAAGAATAATTGCCTTTTTCGCCCGTCAGCCCTGGGTGCAGATAGAGTTGACCCGGCCCTCTTTTTTAAGTCTGATCTTTTTAATTGCTTTGCTTCTTCTTCTGGTGAATCTGAATAATAAAAGAAATTTGCTGACTACTGTAATAGTTGCTTCCGTATTCTTTGTTTCGGTATGGAACCATCACCTTTGGTCCAAAGGGCGCCTGTGGTTACTGCAGGTCAATGTTGGCCAGGGCGATGGTGCTATCGTCCAATTCCCCAACGGCAGGGTAATGGTCGTAGACGGCGGTGACTATAAATATCATTTCGATGCCGGCAAGCGATATATGGTGCCGACTCTGAAATACCTGGGAATTCACCGCATTCAATATCTGGTGGGAACCCATGTTCACAGCGATCACATCGGCGGATTTTTAAGCCTGTTGAATAATTTAGAAGTGGATACATTGGCTTTATCCCCCTACACCCTACCGACCCCCCTGGTTAACCGTCTGCGAGTTACTGCCCGCAAGCGGAACATTCCGGTTCGCTTTTTGCGTCGCGGGCAACAATTATATGCCGACGGGGATTGCAGGGTCTATGTGCTTCATCCTTTCGGGAAATATACACATCCCGTTGAAAAGACCGGCCGGGAAATCAACAATAGTTCAATTGTACTTAAAGTGCAATACAAGGCCACTTCATTTCTTCTTACAGGTGATCTGGAACGAAGTGCAGAGCCGGCGATAATGCGCTATAATCGTTTTTTACAATCCGATTACCTCAAGGTGGGCCATCATGGAAGTATCACTTCCACATCCCTTCCGTTTTTGGCACGGGTCAGACCCCGTTTTTCTGTGGTTTCGGTGGGAGCCCACAATAAATATTTTCATCCCTCGCAACAGACGATGCTCCGTCTCAGAAAGGCCGGGGCCCATCCCATGCGTACCGATCATTTCGGCGCTGCCATGTTTTACAGTGACGGACAGGCCATTCATTTTATTAATTGGAGAGCATGGTAATTCCGGAAAATTTGAATCTGGATAGCCTGACCTTTAAATTAGGCGCTTAAAAATTACAATTTAATCATGGCGGAGTCTGCTATTAAACAGTTTGATGCCCGTTTTTATACAAGTGGAATGAACTATCTGTGTGGAATCGATGAAGCCGGTCGGGGACCTTTGGCCGGACCGGTAGTGGCCGCAGCAGTGATCCTTCCCAGGGATACTACCCTTAGCGGTATCAACGATTCCAAAAAATTGACCGCTGCCCAACGCGAGAGTTTGGAACCAATGATCCGAAATCAGGCCGTAAGTTTCGCAATCGGATTGGCCACGGTAGAAGAAATCGACCGGCTCAATATTCTACAGGCTACTTTTCTGGCTATGAAGCGGGCTTTGGAACAGATTACGGTTGTTCCGGATATGATTTTGGTAGACGGCCGGGATTTTCCGTCCTTTTTTGTTCCCGGTTCGAAAAAACCAATTAAGGGTCGGGCGATTGTCGGCGGAGATGGGAAATCACTAACCATTGCCTCGGCATCCATACTGGCCAAAACCTATCGCGACCGTTTAATGGTCGAATACGGCCGTCAATACCCCCGGTACGGATTTGAACGGCATAAAGGGTACGGTACCCGTCATCACCGGCAAATGATCTTGAAATACGGCCCGACGGATATTCATCGTAAGGCATTTTTGCGCAACCGGGACCGGTGGCAGAAAAACCTGTTTTTCACGAAAGATACGACGGCATGAAAGAGAAGCGCCATATTTATATGACCGGTTTTATGGGGGCAGGTAAATCCAAAATCGGTTTGCTTTTGGCGGAGCAACTGAGTCGTCCCTTTTTTGATACGGACCGGATGATCGAGCAGGAAACGGGAAAGACGGTTAAACAGATTTTTGAAGAAGAGGGAGAACAGGCTTTCCGGGATCAGGAGACGGACATAGTCCGGCGTCTTTGCCAAAGTCCTCAACCCGCTGTCATTTCTTTGGGAGGCGGAGCTCTGCTGAAGGAAGAGAATGATCGGATGGTACGCCAAACCGGGACCATTATTTATATAAAAAGCAGTCCGCGCTATATCCTGTCCAGGGTCAAACATACCCGTAAGCGTCCCCTGTTGGATGTGGAAGAGGGCCCGGATTTCGAACAAAATTTATTAAGCAGAATTGAGTCCCTTCTCGGGCAGCGCAAGGCCCTGTACGAGAGCGCTCATATTATTTTCGATCGTGATGGTTTGGAACTGGAAGAAATTTTACCCATGATGCTGAAGTATCTGCAACGATATGGTATAAAAGGATAGAGGAAAATGCAAACGATTCAGGTGAACCTGGGCTACCATTCGTATCCTGTTTATGTGGGAAGAAATATCTTACAGCGGGTTCCCCGCTTATTGGCAAAGGTACATCCTGCAACCCAGGTGGCTGTTATAACCTCTCAGCTTATTGATGATCTCTACGGCGCTAAAGTCAGAGAAGAATTCGGTCCCGGGCAGCAGGTGATTACGTTTCGCGTCCCGGATGGAGAGCAGGCTAAAACTTTGAAGCAGGTCGAAGCGCTTTATACCGGACTTCTGGAACATCATTTCGAGCGCAATGCGGTGATCATTGCTCTGGGCGGGGGCGTAATCGGTGATCTGGCGGGATTTATCGCCGCAACGTATTTGCGCGGTATACCCTTTATACAGGTGCCGACTACACTTCTGGCTCAGGTGGATTCCAGCATCGGCGGTAAAGTCGGCGTCAATCATCCCCTGGGCAAGAATCTGATCGGTGCGTTCAAACAGCCTCTGTTTGTACTAAGCGATGTGATGGTTCTGCAGACTCTTCCCGAAGCAGAGCTGCGCAGCGGTTTGGGAGAAGTGATTAAATACGGGTTCATTCGCAATGCCCGCCTGTTCGAGTATCTGGAAAAAAAGCTTACTCTTGTGCTGAAGAAAGACTTGAATGTATTGCAACATGTCGTACTGGAATCGGCGGAAATCAAGGCCCGGGTAGTTGAAGAGGATGAGCAGGAAAGCAGTCTGCGTATGATTCTGAATTTTGGTCATACCTTCGGTCATGCTTTGGAAGCAGAATATGGTTTTAAGGGTCTGAAACATGGGGAAGCGGTTATACTGGGTATGAAATGCGCGGTTAGTTTTGAAAAACAGACCGGAAGTATTTCCGAACCGAATTACCGGCGTATGCTGCGACTGCTCGATAAAGTGAAAATAGATTTTGATCGAAGTAAGATGGATCCGGATCGCCTTTTAAAACGCATTTACCACGATAAAAAGGTGAAGAATCGCCGGGTACGCCTTATTCTGGTGGATGAACCGGGGCAGTGCCGTATTGAAACGGTAGATTCCGATAAACGTCTGAAACGGGCTTTTGAAGTGTTACTTCACCCATAGTATTGAGAATGATTTCAAATCATATTAAGGCGCAATAAATGCATATTACTTTTCTGGGAACCGGAACTTCCGGCGGAGTGCCGGTCATTAACTGTGATTGTGAGGTGTGCCGATCGGATAATCCTAAAAATAAACGCCTGCGTTCATCGGTAATGATCGAAACGCAGGGCGTAAATCTTTTGATCGACACTTCCGTGGATATGCGACAGCAATTTCTTCGTCACCCTTTCCCAAGAATCGATGCCGTCTTATACACCCATGCCCACGCCGATCATATCTTCGGCCTGGATGAAATCCGCCGTTTTAATTACCTGCAGAAAGAGATTATTCCGGTTTACGGCAATGTCCAAACTATGGAACGTCTTAAAATTATCTTTCCCCATGCCTTCCATGAACAAGGATTGCATGCGGGTGTACCAAACTTAAAAGGCTATGAAGTCGAAAAAACATTCCGGGTCAAAGGAGTTACGGTTGAACCCATCCCATTATGGCATGGTGATCTACCGATTCTCGGCTATCGTATCGGCTCATTTGCCTATTGCACCGATGTAAGCCGTATCCCCGAAGAAAGTTACGTTCTGCTGAAGGGTCTGGATCTGTTAGTACTGGATGCGTTACGTGAAAAACCCCACCCGACTCATTTTAATTTACAGCAGGCCCTTTCCGAGGCCCGAAAAATTAACGCTCAACGAACCTATTTTATTCATATGAGTCATAACCTGGATCATGAGAAACACGGCCGACTTTTGCCACAGGGTATGGAATTCAGCTATGACGGCTTGCAACTGGAGTTAAGGGATGAATCGTAAATCGATTAAAGCGGTAATTTTTGATCTGGGACGAGTGCTGGTTGATGTGGACTTACGGCGGGGTATTTTTAAGTATATACCCGTTAAGAAAGACGAAAACGAACGAACCATCATGGCCGGACTCTTCGCCGACCCTACTTTTCGTGATTTTGCCAAAGGGAAATTAACTCCGCATCAGTTTTATTCCCGATTTAAAAAGGTAACCGGCA
This sequence comes from Calditrichia bacterium, assembly GCA_026983775.1. Classification (GTDB taxonomy): domain Bacteria; phylum Calditrichota; class Calditrichia; order Calditrichales; family Calditrichaceae; genus JALSTK01. Next base: position 13,214 of record JALSTK010000088.1, on the reverse strand, counting down.
TTACTCTCGAATATGATCGGTTTGTTCACGAGTGGTGCGCTGTATTTACCCCTATGCCCGGTATGAAGGAGTTGGTTGAACAGGTTAAGGCCAAATATCCGATCGGTTTGTTATCGGATATCGGTCCGCTGCACTGGCAGTATTTAGTGAAAACCATAGGCTGGTTATCCTGGTTTCCCGCTCCTGTTCTCAGTTTCGAGCAGGGTTGCCTCAAACCCGACCCACGTTGTTATTTATTAGCTGCTACCCGACTGAATCAATCGCCGAATCATTGTTTGTTTATTGATGATCGGTCTATCAATGTCGATAGCGCCCGCCGGCTCGGTATGGAAGCGATCCTCTTTCGCTCGGTGGACGCCTTACGGCAGGCACTCTTACCTCTGATCACGGAATAAAACTAATTATTTAATCATTTCCAAGCTATGATAAGGTGAAGCTTCTTAAAAAACTTTCGAGTAGCAGTTTTCTAACCGTCTATTCGACCTGCAAAGTCGGGCCCGACTTGATGGAGCCTCCCAAAAAAAGGACGGGCGTATATTTTAATTTCACTTTTGTAAGAGGAAATTTTTTTTAAAACCATTTACCTTGCGCGTGAAATCACCCTTTTCGCTTAGGCATATGGCTCGCCCTGCTCCGCTTTATCGGATTTTCTTGCGGTCAATTCCCTTATTATTATTAGTCTTATGAATACACGGCAAAAATGGCACGGTACTTGTACTAATCGGCCCGTACCCCATGAACCGAAAAATTTTAAGATAAAACTAAAGATCGAGGTTTTAATGCGTAAAAAAACCATCCTATTATTGGGAATCGTGGCCCTGATTCTACTTATCATTTTTTGTAATTTTTTCAAAGCCGGGGTTATCCGGGAACAGAGCGAGGCCGGTGTGGTCTCCCCCGCGCCGCTCAAAAAGGCAGAGATTTCTGCGTCGACTGATACGCTTATTCACAAAGAAGCGCCTTCATCGCTTAAGGAAGTGAGCAAGAAAATAAAAGAGGTTTTAACCCGGCAAACGATTTCCTTTAAAAGCGGCACAGCCGGTATTGATGCCCGGGGAAGAAAAGTTTTGGATCGTATCTATGATATATTAAAGCAGAGGTCGGATTCCAGGTTAACCATAATCGGTCATACCGATTCCTTCGGAAATGAAGAGCAGAACCGTAAATTAAGCATTATGCGGGCCGAAGCGGTTCGGAATTATCTGAAAAACAAGGGGTTGAATAGAGCGGAATACACTATTCAGGGTATGGGTAGCACGCAACCTGTTGCCAGCAACCGTACAAAGCAAGGCCGCGTGAAGAACAGAAGAGTGGAAATTATTTTGGAAGGAGAATAAAAACCATGTTAAGCATTATCGGACAAATAACCTGCTGCCTTATCCTGGCAGCTATCATAGGCTTTATTGTGGGCTGGTTAATCAGAGGCCCGTTTAGAAAAGATCCGACGGATGGTTTGAAACAAGGTGTAGATACTTCCCAGGGAGACCTGTATCAACTGAATCTGAGACTTCAGGATCGGGAACGCAGGATCAAAGAACTTGAAGACATTAATCAGGGTCTCAGAGCGTCTCTTGCGGTCTGCGAAAAAGGACAGACTAAGGAGACTTTGCCCAAGGATGATTTAAAGAAGATCTGGGGCATCGGTCCCCATATCGAGCAGGTGCTGAACTCTCTGGGAATTGTCTCTTTCAAACAGATAGCCACTTTCACGGAGTCGGATATTAAACGGATTGAAGGAAGGCTTGAACATTTCACGGACCGCATCCGCCGCGATGCCTGGATCATGCAGGCCAGGAAATTACACAAAGAAAAATACGGGGAAGAAGTCGGATAATTTCTGAAATCGAACCCGGAAGGAGAGTCAACCTTACGAACCATAAAGAAAGGAAATACAAGATGAATGAATTTTTAAGTGCGATTGCCGGAAAGGCCGGTCTTGACGAGAGTGTTACAGAAAAAGGAGTGGGAGCGCTTCTGAGTTCTCTTAAAGAGGCAGTACCCGGGGATACGTTCTCCGCGGTCAAAGAATTAGTCCCCAATTCAGGAGAGATCATGAGCAAATTCCAAAATTTGCCACAGACCGGGGAAGGTTCCGGCGGATTGTCCGGTTTAATGGGTATGGCTTCCGGATTATTAGGTGGAAAATCCGAACAATTGGGTTCCATGATTTCCATGTTCTCCAAGGCGGGATTCTCCCTCGATATGGTGAAACAATTTTTACCGGTTGTATTTGATTATTTCAAATCAAACGGTTCCAGCCAGTTGGTGGAAAGCATTAGTTCCGCTGTTCCGGGCCTGTCTTCCTATTTAGGCGATTCCGGCAAAAACGGCCTTATGGGGAAACTATCCAACTTCTTCTAAGACCGGCTTGTCCGTAGAGAAGGCCGTAGATCCAGGCGGCCCGACAAAGTGGCCCGGTGCAATTGAATCGGGAAGCGTCTATCAGAAATCTGATGCTATATCAGATTTCTGATAATTTTGGCCTCTTTTTAAACCACCATCCTATTTTATAAGTTCTGAAAAAACAACAGATAACCCACCCGGGTATCCCTGCTTCAATTTAATGGTATATTATTTGTACTAAACCCTACAGCCATTTTTGATTGAAGGATCCTATCTTAATCAAATCTATAGGGAGGCCCTGTTATGAAGGTAGTATTGATAGGCTTGCTGTTGCCGGTTATGCTTTTTGCCCAATACTGGGGAGAGCGGGTAACGGAAAAAAGCTTTGAGCACTCCAATCTATATTTTCAAAGTTACTATTTAAATCCATATGGAATTTACAATTTCAAAAAAGTATCGGCCGGTTTAATCGACGATCCCTTCCTGCAGATTCATCTGAATCCAGCCTATATTCCATTGGATACGAGCCGTTTCAGTCAATTGTACGTGGATTTTCGCGGCGATCGTAAGGAAGCACCGGTGACGCATATTGTACCTCTGACACCCTACAGGGATTATGGCGGTGTAGATTCCTACACTCCGATTTATATCGATCCCCGCTGGTATTCGGTAACCCGACCCGAACCGGAGCCCATTGTATCTTTCGGTTATCTTAGCCATCCCCGGGCCGATTTTTTTTTAGCGGCGACTTTTCAGTTTCTTTACAAGGAAGAGCCTTATTATCAAACTCCGACCTGGATCTATCAGGCCCGCTATGGGATGGATTATGCCGGTGAAAAACTGGTTGCGGACAGTAACGTACCGATTATCAATCGCTCGGCCGGAGAAGACAACATGATTACCCGGGGGCAGTTGTTTTCGGTAAATCTCGCTTATCGTATACTTCCCGGATTGGAAATAGGCGGAGGAGTGAACGGCGTGTTTCATAAACGGAGTGGGGCATATGCCCGCTTGCACCAGGACGAATATTCCACCCAGGAGACCCATGACTGGATGAATACCTATAGTAAAGAACGTAATAATGACTACCATCATTGGGATATGAATGGCGGGCTCACTTACCACCTGTCCCATAAAATGACGGTGGGTATAAAACTGGGCTGGCTAACAGGCAGGGCGGATCAAACTTATGTAAACCGGGATTCATCCGTTTATGATTACCAAAATCAGAATGGGAATAATGAGGGTGAAAGTCATAGTTTCCGCAACGGACATACGAATCAATCCTGGAATCACGACGGGCAGGATCAATATGGAACATTGCTATTAAAATATCGCATAAACGAAAAGCGAAAGGTTCAGTTTTATTTCACGGCCAATCAAACTACAATCGATATCGCCAACCGTTCCGTAATCAGGGATACCTCGTACTATAACGGCCATTGGAATTCGAGCAATTATTTTTCTCAATATGATTCCTGGAACTCATTAAATGACCGGCGTCATGCCGCGGGAAGTTCGGATATTAAGGCGTGGCAGATGATGTTCTCCTATATCTGGCAGGAAACAGCCCGCAGCAAACTCTTTCTCGGCCTGTATTTTAATGATTACAGATTGCACACAAGGACTACCGAACCGGTTATGTTTAACAGCGCTTCCTACTACCATTCGATCTGGCAGAGTAAACCCGATGACCTGCAGAGTTACATAAGTAATTATTCTCGTCATGAGGATAAAAGTCTGGTTTGGGATTTGCATACCACCCGCCAATCTTTCCAAATTCCGGTAATGCTGCAGTATAGATTTGCCAAAAGCTGGACATTGATGCTGGTGGTTAACCGCTATTGGAGATACTGGCAAATTAAGGATCAAACCACCGCTTACTTTAAAGTGCGGGAAAAGAACAACAATGGAAAGTACGAAAAAGAGACCGATTTCGGCGAACGCTATACTCAACCGACGCGAACCATCTCTGAGGACGGGACAGATATTCTGGCCGGTTTAATGATTTCCGTTTCGCAGAATTTCCACATCAATCTCTTTACCAATCCGGATTGGCATGCGGATTTTTTCATGTCGCAATGGTGGCTGAGTTTTAAAATTAACCTGTAGAAAGGAAATAGGATGCGTATATTTCGGGTGGTCTATATTGTATTGGCGAGTTTGCTTATTCTGTTCTCATGCCAGAGAAAGGGAGTAGGGATCGACTCGTATAATGATTATAATTATCTGGCGTATGATTCTACCGGAGTTTTGATTGTAAGCGGTACGCTGTGGCTGGCAATTAATGATTCCTCGGGCCATATTTCAGGCCATTGGAGGTTCAATCGCCGGAGCCGCTTGTCCGGAACGGGTCCGCAAATCGGCACGGGAATACTGGAAGGGCAAACGATTGACGGCATCGCTTATATTAATCTGAATCCGGAAGAGGTGGACAATAATATTGTTCTTAAGGGGCAGTTCGAAGCGTATCAATTCAGAGGAGAATGGCAGTGGGTCGGTTATCCCGGCGAAATAAATCAGGGTACATTTATAGCGACCATCGATGATGATCAACCATAAATATTTCAAGAGGGATAGGTATGAAACGATTAATCGGTCTGGTAATCCTGGCAACTCTTTTAGGTTGTGCCGAAAATAAGAATCCGCTCTCGGTGAAACCGGATCGGATTACCCTGAAAACAAACCGCTCTTTTTACAACCGGCAGGATACGATTCATTTTACCCTTAAAAATAGTACGGATTCAAGTATTACATTAGAGTTATTATGTCGTTCTATTTTGGAAATAGCTTGTCAAGAATTTAAGAACGGCGAATGGGGCAAAATAAAATATTTCGTATATCCGTTAAAATGTCCGGTCTTCTTTGAAGAATTAAAACCCGGAGACGAGAGGTCGGATTTTTTAATGGCAGATAAATTTAAGAGTAGCGGTCGATTCAGATTGGTCTATTCTTATATGGTTGGCAGGGGAACGAACCGGATAGCCGTATATTCGAACGACTTTGAAATAACACGGTAATTTCGATTAAAAACAAAAGTGCGGAAGAAGGACTCCAGGTTAAGGTATAGGGGATCATTCTTATGAAACTTCTTGTAGTTCATAGATGGATAGCAGCATGGGTTCTGGTAACCTTATTATTGCTGTCCTGCCGGCAGGCGAATCAACCTGTGTATCTGGTCTATTCTGTGGATTCTCTGCATATTCCTTCGCGCACGATAGGTCGGGTTGAAATGGATGCCTATGCCACCATTCCAACGCCCTGTTTTACGTTTGACCATAATGATTTTATCAGCGATTCGAATCATATTTCGATCAGGATTTTTACCCGTGCCACCGCTCGCAGAATCTGTCCGGATGTCCTGAGTGTCCTGAAAGCTAAAGTTGAGCTACCGATTTTTAATGCGGGAATATATCATTTGCATTTTATTGCTATGAATGCCAATTTAGATACAACGATAGAAGTCAAGCAGCAGCCCGTCAAATAGATGGGTGAAAATGTAGTTTCCCGGGTTGTAAAAACATGAAGCACGGACTGAGTTTAAAAAGCAGGATTATTCTGGTTTTCAGTTTGATCTCCATAACCCTGGTGGGACTCAGCGCCCGTTTGGGTTATGTCACGGTCAAACATATTTACTTACGTCAGCTTAAAGATCAGGTAAATTTGCTGAGTAAGGTGCTGGCCGAGCAATTGGATATTCGTTTTCTGGATTATGTGGAACCGGAGGTCGATAATCTTGCAGCTACTTATTATCGAAAATCTTTAAAGTCTCTGGCGGGAAAAATGCAGTTCAGCAAGGCCTTTATCTTCGATTCCAGCCTGACCATCCTGGTGGGGGATACGGCGTTGGCTTCGGTTTCAGGGCTCTATTTGAACCAAAGAGATATATATCGCCTCAAACCCAACCAGACCGGGCTTTCTTCTCCTTTCAAGTCGAGCGACGGCCATTGGTACCTTTGGGCCTATTATCGGATTAGCAATCAGTACTATTTGGGTTTGCAAGAGGCAGCCAATCAGCTCTCCTATATGGATGAATTAGCCCATATTTTCGCCGGGATCGGTTTAATAGCGTTAATTGTAGTAGTGCTTGCCGGCTGGTTTTTGGCCAGGACTCTCACCAAACCCATTGATCGCATGGTTGCTTTTAGTGAGCAGATCGGGCAGGGGCAATTCCGGGCCCGGCCTCCGCATAATATTAAAGGGGAACTAACTATTTTGCGCGATTCTCTGCTTCATATGCGCGATGCACTGTTACAACGAGACGAGGAAAAAGAACACATTCTGGCCCAGATTGCCCATGAAATCCGTAATCCCTTAGGGGGTATCGAACTTTTAGCCGGACTGGTGCGGGAAGATGTCGAACCCGGTAGCAAACAGGATGCATATATTCAGAAAATCTTAAAAGAGGTGCAGGGTTTAAAAAGTCAGCTCAATGCTTATCTGAACTACAGCCGGCCTGCCGTACCCCATATCCGGGAAGTTTCTGTGCGGGATATTGTACAAGAAGTGAAAAACAGTTATTTTGGGTTGTTGGAACGAAAAAATATTCGCCTCGGTACCGAAATTAAAACCGATACGGTGTTGTTCGACCGGCAACATCTGAAACAGGTTATTTCCAATTTAGTGGCCAACAGTATCGAGGCTATAGGAAGGGATGGACATATAACGGTCGGAACGTTCAGGAACGGGTATTCTACCTATTTGACTTTGAGTGACGACGGGCCGGGAATCGGCGAACAAGACCCGGAAAAGATATTCGAGCCTTTTTATACCGGCAAGCCCGAAGGAACCGGTCTGGGTTTAGCGATCTGTAATAAATTATGCAGAGAGAATAATGCTCGTATTTCGGTTAAAAATAATGAAGAGAAGGGCTGCACTTTCACCGTGGAAATCGGATAGATGGGAACTATGAGCAAGAAGATTTATACGGAATCTAATTTCATTATCATTGTGGAAGATAATGACACCATGCGTCTCGGCATGAGTGAGACCTTACAGCGGGCCGGTTATCGTGTTCAGGCCTATGATCAGGCCGGGCAGGCTTTGGAAAAAATAAAAGCGCTGAATCCGGAGTTGGTCATTACCGACCTACGGATGGAACCCATGGACGGCCTGCAACTTTTGAGAGAAATGAAAGAAGTCGGTTTACCGACCCAGGTTCTGCTGGTTTCTGCTTATGGCACGGTTGACGACGCCGTAAAAGCCATGCAGTTAGGGGCGGCCGATTTTCTCACCAAACCCTTTTCTCCGGATGAACTGCGCATTCGGGTGCAAAAAATTATGGAACAGAGAGCGGCCGAGCAGTTGATCGATCAGCTTCAGGAACAAAACCGGTATCTTCGTCAGGAAGTGGACACACCTTATGCCTGGCTGGTGGGTCGATCTCCTTCAATGCGCCGCATATTCGAGCTGATCGACCGGGTGGCCGGAGAAGATAGTTCCGTACTGATTCAGGGAGAAAGCGGTACGGGCAAAGAATTGGTGGCCCGGGCGATTCACCGAAAAAGTTTGCGCAACAAAGGGCCGTTTATAAAAGTCAATTGTGCGGCTCTGAACGACAACCTGCTGGAAAGCGAGCTATTCGGCCATGAAAAGGGGTCTTTTACCGGCGCTTTACGGCGCAAGAAAGGCCGCTTCGAGCTGGCGGATCAGGGTACCCTGTTTTTGGATGAAATCGGTGATGTCTCGTCTGCCATGCAAGTGAAGCTGTTAAGGGTTCTTCAGGAAAAGGAATTCGAACGGGTTGGCGGGGAACAAACCATTCGGGTCGATGTCAGGGTCATCGCGGCCACCAATCAAAATTTAGCAAACTTAGTTCATTCGGGACGTTTCCGGGAAGACCTGTTTTACCGATTAAATGTAATTCCTATGAATTTACCGCCCTTGCGTCAAAGAAAAGAAGACCTTCCATTGCTGGCCGAACACTTTCTGAAAAAGCTCAACAGCAAGAAACGGTTATCCGCAGATGCCATTAAAATTATGCAGAATTATTCCTGGCCGGGTAATGTGCGGGAACTGGAGAATTTGATGGAACGACTGCATGTCATCGTGCGTGAAGAAGAGATCGGGGCCGATACCATCGCCGCTTATCTATCCCCGCAAGTGGGTTTGCATCCCTCTACAGAGGCTATGAATTTGAATGATGCTGTTTTTCAATTTGAAAAACAGCTGATCGAGCATGCTTTGCAACAAAGCGGCGGAATTAAAAACAGGGCGGCTAAAATGCTGGGTATCCGCACCAGCGCTCTTTATTATAAACTGGAAAAATTCGGATTGATTTAAGTCGTCGGCTGACGCCTCTGAGAAGCCGGCCCAAAGATCAATTCAACCAGGAAGAATGAGTATGATGTTTTTATTTTTAGAAAAATGTATAAAAACGGTTTTTGCGGTATTTTTCGTCTGCTTATTGCTGATGCGGCCTTTGCAGGCACAAACGCCATCTATCGACCTGGCCGAGCAGCATTTGAAACAACTTCAGAATAAAGCACAGCGGTTGCAAAAAGAAATTTCCGTTCGGCAGGCCAGAATGGAGCAAATATTAAATCAGTTGGATAAGCGGGGAAATAGGCCGGTGAAGTCGGCGAAAGGTCTCTCCAAAGCTTTTACCCAATCCAGTGATCTGACCCGTAAAAAACGGGACTTAGCCGCCGTTCAAAAAGAGATTCAGGCGGAAAGGCAAAAACTGTATGGGCTTTACGGAAGGCAAATCGATTCATTGCAGCAAAAAATAGCCGTTTCTTTACCTCGGGTTAAAAAGAAACTGCAACTGGAATTATTTCGAGTCGCCGAAAAACGATGGAACGTTTCTCCCCTGGCCAGACGTTTTTCTTTTAATCCGCAAAAGATTGCTGCGATTCATCCCTCCCAAAGCGGGGATAGTCTGGAACGTGCTATTTGGATCAGCTATATACAAAAAGCGGTAGAAGAGCTGGATCGACAAATAACGCTTCTGAATCGCAAGAAAACAGAAATGCGCCGAATGCAGCGTTTACGGGAAAAGACCGAATCCTTTTTATCGGATGTGGCGGATAACCAATTAAGTGCTTTCCCGCAATCTACCTCTCCTCCCGCATCGGAGCGGACAGAAACCATAGGGAATACCAAAAATTATGCAGAAGTGATGGACGATCAAAATACGGAATTGCAGTTGATCTGGCAGCAGCTACAGAGCGCGAATCCGATGCCTCTCGATGTGAATAAACAGGTGGAGTCGGACAGCAGTGCAGTGGATGAACAGACCTTCTTAAAAAGGATGACACTCATGATCCGCTACCTGCAACTCTATCGCCGATCGGTTCTTAATAAACTCCACCGTCTACAGGGAAAAACGGCCAAAGAATAGAATGAAAAAATCAGTTCTTGTCCTCGTATTTTTTTTTAGCACGGTTTTGTTTACTCCTCTGTTCGGACAACTTGTTTTTAAAACCGCTTTCGAAAGTGGGCTCTTCCAGGTCCAGAATGCCGATGCCGATTTAATCAACCGCTTATCCGCTCAACTTTTGTACCGACATCGATTCGATCGTTTTTATATTAATTTGTCAGGTAAGCTCAATCCGGAATTTTTAGGGACTGCGGGTCGGTCCAACACGTTCAAACTAAAGAGCGATTTTACGGTCGGTCAGCAAAAAAAACGATATTCCTGGCAGGGTCGGTTAATGAATCGGCGTTACTTCTATCATCTGCAAAGTAACGGAAATCTTTCTTTTGAAGTGACCATGTTGCACTTTAACCTTTTCTTTTTTAAGCGAAAAGGAAGTTCTACACAATTGCAATTTTTTTATATCAATCGCCAGTTGAACCGTTCCCCGCAATCGGCACTAAATGCTGCTCAATTTCGTGCCGGAAAATGGTTGTCGTTTAATCGATATAAACGCTTTAACATCAGTATCGGCCTGGAACGATTCGGCATTCAATCGGAATCTGTTTTTAATCAAAGAGAATCGAACGAGGGCTGGCGCCTTTCACCGGAAATTGCGGTTTCCTTTCAAAAACGATCGGTCTTGCGCTTTAGTCTGCGCTTCGTGCTGCAAGCGGATCATCGCTCGAACCGACAGAACAGGGAGTGGCTGGTGCAACTGATTTACGGCAAACTTTTCGCCCGTCGTTGGTCCTTCTTTGTTTATATCAACTACCGACGGGTGGAAAAACCGTCGGCAGAGGTACCCCTGGAATTAACTTATTCGGCCATCGATAACGAAAACTGGCTTTACGCCAAGTTAGGGTTTGATCTGAACCGGCAAAACGAATTTTTTCTAAAAGCGGGGTACCTTAAAGATACTTTTCCGGGGCGCGGGCAATATTTCAGTAACCGCCAATTACTGCTGGGATGGCAGTGGAAGATGGTAAAGAAATCTTCCCAATAAAATTTTACTATTCGAAACCCTTTTTAAAGATGTCTCTTGCGGTCATAATCAGCCCGGTTTTTTTAGTCGCCAAACCGTCTCAATCCATCCCAGGACATTTTTTTCTTGATGGGCAGAGGTATAACCTTTTTTGAAAAATCGATCGGTACCCAGGGTTGACCTTTACGATAGTTGAGAATATAGAAGGCACAGGCCGGTGTATCTCCCTGGCCGAACAGAGCTACCCGTTGTCCGGCTTTATTTTGTGCTAAATCCACAATCATCACGGCATGACCCTTGCGTCCTTTTTTGACGATAAAGTCACCGATCCGAAGAGTCGATGGATCCATTTTCGGGTAATAATGATAAAAAGTCTGTGTACCGCTATAATTGAACAGGGTACGTAAATAGTGTTCGAAATTCGCAGCAGAAGAATCGATCCCTGCGGATTGTATCAGCCGAAAATGTAAGCCTTTGAAAACCGGTCGTTGACCGGATTGCCAGTCCTGCCATGATAGAAGTAAGCCGTCCGGCAGGGGGAAAGAAATCACCTTTTGCCTGCCCGTTTGCTGTAAATAAATGCTTCTTAAACGCATGAGAATATCCATGCACTGATCCAGGTTACGCTTGCTGATTCTGATGGCCGTAACGGCAGCCAGGGTAGAGTCATCGACCTTAACCCGGATGCATCCTCGGTAGTCCTTTACGGCCGAACCCGGCGGCAATAAAGGGAGATGACGTAGTCAGTCGGCCCAGCTACCCTTTTGAACCTGGACTCTGGTAAAGCCGGGTGGCGGGGCAAAACGTTGCTGCACCGTATCGTTCGAAAGCCCCTGAAAATCTTGAGCATGAGGTATAGAAACCAGTAGAAAAATTAAGGCGAATGAAAGCCGGATCAGCTTGCCTCCGGAATCAGGTTGTTTTAATGTGAAAAACATCCGCATCTTTCCAGGAAGGGAATTTTTGACGATAGTCGTTCAGTTTCTTCCGGGATAGAGTTACGCTCCGGACGGTGTCTTTATCCTCTAAATCGGCAAGGATATTCCCCGACGGATCGACCACCAGAGACTGACCGTTATGGACGATTCCATGGCCATCCTTGCCGATACGATTGACTCCGGCAATAAACGCCTGATTTTCCACGGCCCGGGCCTGAAGTAAAAGCCGCCAATGGGCAATGCGTCGTTCCGGCCAGTTGGCTACAAAGAGTCCCAGATCGTATTCCAGATTTTGATTGCGTATCCAGGCCGGAAAGCGCAGGTCGTAGCAGATAAAAGGACGAATGTTCCAGCCCTTTAATTGTACGGTGAGCAGCTTACGGCCGGCGCTGTAAATCCGGTCCTCCCCGGCCATACGGAACAGGTGGCGTTTATCGTAAGTAAAGATTTGACCGGCCGGTTTCACATAGAACAGACGGTTAAAATAGTGATCCTTCTCGCTAATGATGATACTGCCTGTAATATCGGTCTGGACCTCGGCAGATAGTGTTTTAAGCCATTGCACCGTCGGACCGTTCGGGCTTTCGGCCAGCTTTTGAGGATGCATACTAAAACCGGTTGTGAACATTTCAGGTAGAATAAGCAGATCACTGCTCCGGGAAAGGGAACGGATTTTTTCTTTAAGGCCTTGCCTGTTTTGCGCTGCCTGTTCCCAAACCAGATCGGTTTGGATGAGGGTGATGGTCAGATCATTCATGGTAGTTAATCCAAATGAGTTTTTTGTAAAAGGCCGCTCTTTTTAACGGCCAGACCGACTGCGAATCCTAAAGCATAAAAAGCCAGCCAAAAACCGGACAAACCGCGAAGTTTGGGTTGAGAAACGGTGAAATTAAAATAGCCGCTGCCCGGTTCGGTCTCGGCAGAAAAGATGAAATTAAAGATGGCATACAAGATGAAGAAGTAAACACCGTATTTAAGCCAGACCGGTACCAGACCGAAAGTGTAGGTCCACAAGTTATGGTCCGGCGCAATCGTATGAAGAAGTTTTAGTTCCTTGCTGGATTGCAGCCAGATGATCAGGATACCGGTCGTCATAATCATGCTGAGCAGGTTGGATACCAGGTAGACCTGACTGACCGTTAGAATATGGATGACCAGGCTTAAGATAAAGCCTGCCAGGGCATAGTATTTTAAGGAACCGGGTCGCACGAAACCGCCTCAACTTGTTTGGTGAGCGAAATATTTTGTAAGGGATAGAGCTCCAGTGGCGAGGATTCCATGCCGGTGCGATTCACAGCCGTCAGATAATACACCTGTTGTCCGGGAAGAAGGGGAAACGCGGTCGTGGAATCCGAACCGGGGACTATTTGAATGATATTTTTCATTTTGCTCAGATCGGGATCGGAATAGATGACATAATATTCAATGCCGGGATTAGCCCTCCACCGGATGTGCAGGGTGTCTGCGCCAAGATGATATTCGGCCAATAGCGGTTTTTCAATGGGAACTTCTTTCCAGGGCATGGGCGGGAAGAGCGCCGGCCGGGGATAATACTTTTTATGAAGGGTATTCAGGGCCTTTAACAGGCTGG
>JALSTK010000087.1 GCA_026983775.1 Calditrichia bacterium | reverse complement strand
ATTCAAAGATACAGTTAGCTAAAAGAAGAGCCAGAGGGTATAGAAATTCTCAAAATTTCATCCATATGATTTATTTTATAGCTGGAAAATTAGAATTTGATTACCCACACTATTCGACATAGAGCCACTAAAAAATTACCACCTGAAAGAGAAAAAGTTGAAACCGTAAAAATTTTGAGACAGTTGAGTAAAACGTCTCAAGCACTTGGAGTATTAAAGGGAGTGGCTAAAACCATTGCAAATCAAGCAATGTTAATTAATGCAAAGGTATTGGAAGAAGCAAAAGACAGCTCAGAAATTGAAAATATTATTACTAGTCAAGATGAGTTATACAAAGCTCTTGCTACAACAGGGAAACAACCTACACAAGTAAAAGAAGTCATTAATTATAGAAAATAGTGCAGGTATAAAAGCATTGCCCGGAACTGTTTAAAGGAATGACAAAACAGGTGAAATAACTTATATTTAAACAAAGAAATGATTGAAATCTTAAAACACTAAGCACAACAAAAATAGAGTGTCTGCCGGACAGGCAGGAATCCGGCCTTCACCCTATGCAAGCCCTTGTGCTTCAGCCAAAGAAAGAATAGAATGAAGATTAGAATATCGGAAGCAAGAGATATAAAAAAGGAAGAAATTATCCGATTATATAAAGCAAATAATTGGAGTTCAGCGGAAAAACCGAATGAATTATATAAGGCATTAATAAACTCACACGCGCTAATCACAGCGTGGAATGATAAAGAATTAATCGGACTTGGAAATGCTATTTCTGACGGCTATTTGGTTGTGTATTATCCGCACTTACTTATTCATCCAAACTATCAGGGAAAGGGAATAGGAAAAATGATAATGGATAAGATGCAAGAAAAATATAAGAACTTTCACATGCAGATGTTGACTGCCGATGAAAAGTCAATTGATTTTTACAGAAAAGTAGGTTTTGAGAAAGCCGGTCATACACAATCTATGTGGATTCATGAAGGAAACGAACATTAAAAGGTTAAAAATGATTGCAAGAATTTGGCACGGAAGAACAAAAATTGAGGATTTTGAAGAATACACGGAATTTATGAAATCCAGAGCAATTCCCGATTATCAGAAAACAGATGGTTTTGTGAAATTAACATTTTTAAGAAGAATAGATGGAAATATAGGACATTTCACATTAATCACATTTTGGGAAAATCTTGAAGTAATCAAAAACTTTGCGGGAGAAGATTTTGAAAAAGCAAAATACTATTCCGAAGATGAAAACTTTTTATTGGAATTTGAAGAAAAAGTAACCCATTATGAGGTGTTTGCAGAATAAATCGAGGATATACGTAATACGGGTAAAGTGCGAAATCTGCTGCCGGCAGGTATGCACATTGTAGCAATAAATAAAACTAGTGGTAAACAGAAAGGGTGGGGCTTCGAAATCCCAAACTACGCATGACCAAACCCTTAAGTGCCAAAATCAATTTGAAGTGATTGCTATGAGAATTCAATCCCTGGTATTCATTTTAGCAATTGTTTTTATCTCCTCCCGAAGCAGTTATGCTCAGCAGGACACGCTTCAAGTTATTGCACAGATAGATGCGCCGGGTATTCATCCCTGGAATTTAACTTATCATGATGGTAATATTTGGGTCAGCGATGATAGCCTGAATAGGATTTATAAAATCTCTGAAGAAGGAACGGTACTGGATTCTATTCAAATAGAAAATTGTAGTTTACGAGGCTTAACCTTTAAAAATGATGCCCTTTGGGTAATTAATAACAAATCTATTGGTGATACCGTTCTCTATCGGGAAGCGGATTCTATTAGAATGCCCTTATATTCTATGTATGCGCTTGATAAAGATACCGGTGAAAAATCAGACTCCATTCTATTTATGGGTGAATATAGTCGCCATGTTGATTTCTTTGGATTACAATATTTCCATTCAAAATTCTATCTATCCTTTAACGGCGGTTGGGGACCGGCAATGTTCGAAATAGATCCATATGACGGGACTCGTTTGGATATATGCTGTGCCCATCCCTGTGGAATGACCATTATGAATGACACATTGTGGTCAGTTAGACAAGATAGTATGGATGGACGAGGAAATAGTGTGACCCCTCTTATAATTTCATTAGGACAGGATTCAACATTAAGCTCTATTACCCTCTGGGATAAGAGATGTTACCTGAATTTCTGTGCTCTCGGTATCTGTTTTGATGGCGATCACCTTTGGATACTGGATGTTGATTCAAAGAAAATCAATAAAATGGAAAAAATCTTGACGGGTATTGATGTAGGCAAGAACAAGGATCTGCCTTCAGAACTATCCGTTAGTCAGAATTATCCAAATCCATTTAACTCTACAACAAGCATAAAATTTTCTTTAAGTCAAAGAAGTAGGGTTGTGATAAGTATCTTTGATTGTTCGGGTAAAAGGATTAAGACACTTGTTAATTCTGATTTCAATTCCGGTTTTCATACGGTTCGATGGTTTGGTTTGAATGACCATGCTGAGTCAGTTTCCAGCGGGCTGTATGTATACGAAATAAAGACAAATAGAAAATTAATTCGAAAGAAAATGTTATTACTGAAATGATATTGCGAGGATTCCAAATATCATTTTTTCTTATCATAGAATCGTATAGATCCTTGCAAATTACTGTTTACAAAAAGGAAATGGTTCAACAGTTAAATCTATGGGTAACTTCAGGCACAGGTAATTTCCCGAGAGTAAGATACAAGGCGTATTGCAGATATTTTTCGTCCTTAAAACCGCATGCCTTTTCGATAGTCGGTTTGGCTTTGTTATTAAACCCCTCTATTATACCCGAAGAAAGTCCCGGATTTGTGTCAAACCGATTTATTCTCAGCTCTTGTTTTTCGCTTAGCATCTTAGAAACTTTTTTCATGGGACCAGGCCTGGTACGGTTGGTTCGCGTACACCATTTTTCCGAAAATTTTGCAGCAATATATTATTCTATAGGCAAATGAAGAAAACTTTTCTATCTTGTAATACCACAAAGGACACAGAGAGCACAAAGGCTTTAATCAAACTTTTTTATACTTTGTGTACTTTGCGTGCTTCTTGTGCCTCTTGTTTCCCGTCAAAATCTTTTCTTTACAGAGGTTCTATTTAATACCACAAAGGACACAGAGAGCACAAAGGTTTTTTTCTAACTTTTTTATTCTCTGTGTACTTTGCGTGCTTCGTGTGCCTCTTATTTCCCGTCAAAATCTTTTCTCCACAGAGGTTCTATTGAATACCCCAAAGGGCACAGAGAGCACAAAGGCTTTAATCAAACTTTTTTATACTTTGTGTACTTTGCGTGCTTCGTGTGCATCTTATTTCCCGTCAAAATCTTTTCTCTACAGAGGTTCTATTGAATACCACAAAGGGCACAGAGAACACAAAGGTTTTTTTCTAACTTTTTTATACTTTGTGTACTTTGCGTGCTTCGTGTGCCTCTTGTTTCCCGTCAAAATCTTTTTTCTACAGAGGTTCTATTGAATATCACAAAGTGCACTAAGAGCACAAAGGTTTTTAACTGACTTTTTTATACTTTGTGTACTTTGCGTGCTTCGTGTGCCTCTTGGTTTCCGTCAAATCTTTTCTTTACAGAGGTTCTATTTAATACCACAAAGGGCACAGAGAACACAAAGGTTTTTTTCTAACTTTTTTATTCTCTGTGTACTTTGCGTGCTTCGTGTGCCTCTTGGTTTCCGTCAAAATTTTTTTTCTACAGAGGTTCTATTTATACACCAACGACATATAATGATGCCCCTTAAATATCCGTCAGATGCCGGACAGGCCTGAATCTCATCTATACCGATAGAATAATTTTATCCAACATACGATGCTCCAGACCCTATTCTACTACCCATTTCACGGTATCCCAACTCGTCCTGAGCACCTCGGCCACTTCTGCCCAACTATAAACAAACGCGCTTTTCTATTCGTATCATAAGTGGAATAGTGTCTTGAACAGCTCGGTGCATTTTTGCGATGATGGACTTCAACGATAATACATTCTTTGAAATCCCGTATACCCAAATATATTTTACTATAGACAAATGAAGAAAACTTTTCTATCTTGATTAATATTGTTTTGATGAGCATCTTTCTCTGCAAATATTTTGATTAGGATAATCAAAATTTCGGAGATGAAAGCTCATCTTATAAATTTTTTACCTATAGATTTACCAGGAGAACCTAAGAGTTATTGTTCTGGCAGCTTTTGACAATAGTTACTCTATTGACGGGCCGTTTATGAAAGATGTCGCTCTGCAACAATTACCAGCAGGGGAACCGGTTACTGCAATGATTAATGGGGACAATTTTCCAAACAATACAAGGGGCTTTTTACTCTGGTCGGGCAATCAGAAATTATGGGCATTTCTAAATTCGATAAATAATTAACAGTACACATCATTTAAGGGTTTAAAATGAATAAAATTCTACAAACAGAATTTGGATTTCAACAATTTGATATTAAAAAATTAAATGGTTACGATAATGCAAATTATCTTGTTAAAACCAATAGTGATAAATATATATTTAAAACATATGAAAATAATGAAGCGTTAAATGATTTACTTAAATCTGAAAATGAAACGCTTCTTTTTCTACAAAAATCAGACAAAAATAAATACCCAAAACCAATACAATTTACTGATGGCTCCTATATAAAACTCCTTAACATAGATGGGGAAAAGCGAATTTGCAGAATGCTCTCTTACCTTGGTGGAACGTTTTTAGGAGATGTAAAACCTACAAAAGAGTTATTTCAATCATTCGGAATTTTTCTTGCAGAATTGGATTTGGAACTTCAAAAGTATACCAATTACACCATTATGGCAAGACAATGGGAGTGGGATATTCAATATTTAGATTGGAATAAAAAATACATCAATGACATTCCTGATGCCAAAGATAGAAATACGGTACACTACTTTTTCCAGCAATTTGAAGAAAATGTAAGGCCGCTTTTACCTTATTTAAGAAAACAAATCATACATAACGATGCTAACGAATGGAATGTATTGGTCAGTAACGGACAGGTTTCCGGAATAATTGATTTCGGTGATTTGGCTCATTCGCCCCTTATTAATGAGTTGGCTGTCGCCATAACTTATGCGTGCTATGATAAAGAAAACCCATTAGAATGGGCTACGGTTATTCTAAAGGCATATCATAGCAAACTACCAATTCAAGAAAACGAAATAAAGGTTTTGTATTATCTGATAGCAGCGAGATTGGTGATAAGTGTGTGCAATTCGGCTCATTCAAGAAAAACAAATCCTGAAAACAGATACGCTTTGGTAAGTGAAAAAGCGGCCTGGCAAATGCTTTATCGTTGGTTAAGCATTAGCCCAATAAATGCCGAGAACCAATTTAGGATATCCATAGGCTTGGCAATTAAAAAGCCGCCATCAATTGAAGAAGTTATTCAGAAGAGACATCGGCATATCAGCCCAATATTATCTTTAACGTATGACAGACCAATTTATATGGTACGTTCGGCATTTCAATATATGTATGATGCTTATGGTAATACTTTCTTAGATGCTTATAATAATATTCCGCATGTTGGACATTCACACCCAAAAGTTGTTGCAGCGGGCCAGCGGCAAATGGCAAAATTAAATACCAACACAAGGTATCTTTACGACCAACTATTTGAATATGCCGAAAAACTCCTGTCGAAATTCCCAGCCTCTCTAAACAAAGTCTATTTTGTAAATTCGGGAAGTGCAGCAAGCGACCTGGCTATACGAATCGCCAAGATTCATACGGGTTTTGAGAAGATAATGGTGATGGAACACGGCTATCACGGGCATACCCAAACAGCAACGGATATTAGCGATTATAAATTTAATAATCCCAAAGGGCAAGGACAAAAAGATTACATTATAAAAACAAAAATTCCCGATACATACAGAGGTAAATATACCAATAACGACGGAAGTGCAGGAAAAATGTATGCCCAAGAAGCTATTGAACAAATAAAACGTTCCGATTCGCCCATTGCAGCTTTTATAAGTGAACCCATTGTAGGCTGTGCGGGACAAGTTCCTTTGGCTGATGGCTATTTAAAAAAAATATATCCAGCCATAAGAAAGCAAGGCGGGATTTGCATAAGCGATGAAGTCCAAACAGGTTTTGGTCGTTTGGGAGATTACTTTTGGGGATTTGAGGCTCACGGTGTTGTTCCTGATTTGGTAATTGTTGGCAAACCAATGGCAAACGGACATCCGATGGGTGCTGTAATTTGCACGGATGAAATAGCGGAATCATTCGCTAAAGGAGTAGAATTTTTCAGCTCATTTGGCGGAAACCCCGTATCGTGTGCAATTGCCACTTCTGTGTTAGAGGCGATTGAAGAAGAAAAATTACAAGAAAATGCAAAAGTTGTGGGCGACTACTATAAGTCACTTCTTTTAGAACTGCAACAAAAGCACAACTGCATTGGAGATGTAAGAGGTTCAGGTTTGTTTTTAGGAATAGAGATAATTAAAGAAAACAGTATAAATCCTGATGTAGAATTAGCCCAGCATATCAAAAATGAACTTAGAAATAGAAATATACTTATTAGCACCGACGGGCCATTTGATAGTGTACTAAAAACAAAACCTGCACTTATTTTCACCAAAGAGAATGCGGAAAAAGTAGTAGAAAATATTGATGAAATACTAAAAAAGTATTTCATCAAAAAATATAGGTATTTGGCATATAGTGCTAAGAATGAAGATGATAGCAATAAATAGAACATGGGGAAAATTTGAAAGTTTGGAGACTCTACCTGATTATCTCTTGTAACGGAATTTTATGGTTTAATAATCCACCTTGGGCTGGTCAAGTTTTTGGAGTCTAATATAGTACGTTTTTTTGAAAGTTTTTTAAACCGAATAAAATTTTAGTACGTGTCAGCTAAGGCCGCGAGCGGGCAGCCTGATTAGAACCGTTAGCAGAAATATAAAAATGGTGAGAAGAAGTGATGAAAGCATTAGAAAAAAACCGATTTATTAAAGTGATAATCGGAATAATTTTAGTCTTTTTAATAAGTTCCTGTCATTCCGAATACCTGAATATTGAAATTAAAACCGATGGGTCTGTTGCCTGGAATAAAGACAGCTCTGCATTTGCATTTATTGCAAAAATAAATTTATTCAGAATGCCCACCGGTATTGCCAGGTTCCCGGATGGGGGGAAAATAAAAAAGGAATATCTGGATTTTTCTCTATACCACTTTGATATCAAACACAAAAAATTAACTCGTCTTGTCCGTTTAAACGAGTTTTATTCGGTTTCTTCCTACAGATGGTTAAGTCTCAGCCAGGTAAAGCTAAATCTGCACGATTCCCTGTTGTTTTATAAACTGAAAAAACCGTACCTTAAAATCGACGAAAAAAAGCATCCTGATTTTATGAAGGATATTTCCAGAACCTATTCGATAAACCTATTTACACATCAAAAATCGATTGTTGATACCACGGTATATCAACACCTATTTGATGGTAACCAGGGAAAATTACGACTTGCTACGGCCAAAACATATTTATCGGGTTTAAAATATTCCGATTGGGGCATCAGTCTGAAAGAACTTTATCCGCAAACGAAAGAGACATATAGCGGTTATATCGTTATGAAAGAAGGAAATGACAAAATGCGGCAGGCAATTTTTGAACAAATAGTACCCGAGTTTTCCATGAAAGAGCGGGAGAAGATTTTAAAGAGAATGCAAAAACAAAAAGCAGTGCTCTTTGACGATTACAATACGCTTGATGCGAAAAAAGACCCCTACCGGCGAAGCAGAAGGAAAGAAAAATATGATGACTATATAACCTACATGAATAAAATAGAGAAAAAATTATTTAATCGTTAGCCGAAAATGAGCATAAGAAATTTTTTATCCCCCGGCATCGGGAGGAAAGGGCGATATCGCTACAAAGTCGACCTTAGCGGGAAACATAGCTAATGGGCTTGTGTCAAAAAACGGTGTGAATGCCGATTAACGTAAGGTTTATGACTATGCCAACTTAATACCGGTTACAAACATTTCAACTGACGGAAGGATAGCAAGAAACCGTGGGACAATACATACGAGTGCCTGCCATGTAGGAGCGTAGGGTAAGCTTAAATAAACCGATATTATATCTAAGCAGTGAATCGGTTATTCGAAAATTTTAAAAACAGGGGACGTCTATGGGAACGCATTCAACAGACTATCTTTGAGTACTACGGGTTTGGCATTGATGTCAGCGAAAAATCCGCTTGCTACCATGGTAACCAATTGCATAAAATCCGTGTGCCCGTTTTCCACTTCCGAATTCCGGTATGTTGCCCAGGACTGCGTCGGGGCATTTCTTTGCCCCCACTTTCCGCTCAACAAATAAATCTGATTTTAACTAAATTGCAGGGTTTCACGACGCGCGATTTTAAGATAACTCTGGGTTCCATTATTGAACATAATATACGTGCCTACCATGTTGAAAACGGATTTCGCTTTCTGCGGGGAAAAATACAAACGCTTAAAGACCGTTCCGTAAGCCCTTAGTCGGTACTCTATTTTTTCAGGCTTCCACCAGATAGTTGCGCATCATACCCATATCTTCGTGTTCCAGATTGTGGCAATGATACAAAAAGAGTCCCGTAAAATCTTCGAAACGCAGTAAAATTTTAGCACGCATGCCAGGCATCAGTAGGACCGTGTCCTTCCAGCCTTCGTCCACAAAGCCGTCTTTCATGGAATTCCAACCGGATCCGGTCGTGCGCTCGATAATGCGAAACTGTAAACCGTGTACATGTACCGGATGGGGCATCTGCATCATGCCGCCGCCCATCATGCCCATACCGCGACCTCCGCCGTTGATCAGTTCCCACACTTCCGTGGTGTTCAGTTTAACGATTTCATCGTCGGCCACACGCGTCATTTCGAAAGTGCGACCGTTAATGGTGGCGCTGCCCATGCTCATGGCAAACACAAAACGGCGCGGTTTGTTTGCATTAACCGCCTGCGCGCTATCCGCGAGCGGGATGCGCGAAAGAACAGTCGGCAAGGACCTGTTTGAACTCTCCTTTTTAACGATTTTAAACGAAGCCAAATCAAAACCGCTACCGTTGGCCGGAGCGCTGCCGCGCCTGCCTCCGCCCATCATTCCGCCACCCATCATGCCCATACCGCCGGCCCCGTCAAAGGGTACACTTATTAATTTAGGGGCGTCTCCCACAGCATATTTGCTGAAGTCGGCCCACAGCTCGATGCGCTCGGCCGGGCCCAACATAACGTACGGTTTGCTTAGCGGTTGTTCCAGTAAACCGCCATCCGTCCCGATTACCATCAGCGGGGTGCCGTCGCTCCAGGCCACCTTGTAAATACGCGAATTAGAACCGTTGAGCAAACGCAAACGATACACATTTGTTGCAACGTCGAAGGAAGCATCGGGCCGACCGTTAATTAAAATTCGGTCGCCCAGAAAGCCGCTCATGCGTTGCATCATGCCGCCGGTCAGATACATCAGTTGATTGTGCGCATCAAACGTGCGATCCTGAATGACCAGCGGCAGGTCGTAAGCCCCGGAGGGTAGATTAAGTGCTTGCTCTTCATCATCACTGACAAGGAACAATCCGGCCAAACCGGAATAGACCTGCGGTCCGGTTTTTCCATGGGGATGAGGATGGAACCAGTAAGTCCCGGCGCGGTTGGCTACCGTAAACTCATAGACGTAGGTTTCACCCTTGTCAATCACATAGCGCGGATGCCCGTCGGCTACCTCCGGTACATGCAGACCGTGCCAGTGCACAATAGTTTCCTGATCGATTTGATTGGTGAAGTGTACGCGTACTTTCTGTCCGGTCTTCAAACGAAAAATCGGGCCTAAATATGAATTTTCGATAGTCTGCACCGTTTCGGCCGGTCCTTTGAGTACTTTGGCCGTGTAATGCTGAATGCGCGTGGCCTGTCCGCTGAAGATTTGCACCTTCCCCGGCTGGGCGGTTAAAGCGATTTCCACATCGGGAACAAAATTGGGGTCGGCCACAGCCTTTGCCGCAACCGAACGTCCTCCCTTTGCGGGATTCCACAAAGTGAATCCACCTAAAGCGGCACCCAGGCCGATGGCGGTGTAGCCTAAAAATTTTCTGCGATCCATGATTTTTTTCCCTTACTTCTATTTTCAAACTTGCTTCATTGTTGTTTGATTCAAATACTTATCCCTAATTTATGGGATATATCCGTGTTCCAGGTTTAGCAGCGAATTACGGTCCTCAAACTGTTTGTTCCAGCGTTGATCAATGGAATAGACCAATCCGATTTGAAAACGGGTTTCCGTTTTACCGTACAACGCCTGCAAATCGCCCGTGAAGCGCGTTTGCTGGATTTGCAGCACCGTATCGAAATTTTCTCCCAGCCGATAAAAAGCATTGGCGATAACCTGCCACTGACGCGTTTTATTGGTCAAATTGGGGAATACTTTAAATCCGCCCGATAGCGCTAATTGCAAGGTGGGCCGTTCCAGTTTGCGGTACAAAAAACGCAGGGAAAAGAAATGAGCCGCGGCCGCTGCGCGCGTTAAATCATAAAACGAACCAACGGTTTTTACCTCTTTGAATCCCAGATTGTACACGACCTGAAAACGGGCGTCCACAAAGTAAATCGGGTCGGGTTTGATATTAAAAATGCCCGATACCAGAATGTTTTTCAAGGTCTTATCGAAATGGCTGGAATAGCCCCGACGGTCGGTCAAAAAATTGTTAAAACCCAGACCGATTTGCTGAATAAAGGGTCGGTTCCAAATCTGCGTTTCCGGTACGCGATAGACAAACGAAGCGCCCACCGCGTTCAGGCTAAAATCGGTTTCGGCCGTGGCCGGCTGCTGCGGCGTTTTGGTAAAATGTTCGCCGTGCAGGCGCAGCCAGTAACGCTGAGCAAACACGTGCGCCGCTTCGATGACGTTGCCGTACTGGTTGTCTTCGGTGTTCTCTCCGGACGAAAAGGGATTGAGTACGTCGGTAAGGAACAGAGCGTCGTCATCGCGCAGGGTGGGAAATTCGATCAAAGCGCTTTGCACGCGTGACCGTCCCATTTTAAGAATATTTTTTTGATCTTCGATTCTCAAAAAGGTTTGATGAAAAAAAACTTGTCCCAAGTCGGAATCGGCATCCGGAAATTGCAGACCGATGACCAGTTGGCCGCGAAAACGGTTGTACAGCTTTTGCCGAAAGCCCAGCAACAGGCCGGTGTCGGAAAAATCGTTGACGCTGGTGGCCTTTTGGCTGCCGCTGATATCGGTATTAAAGGAAATCACTCCGCGGGCGCCCAACTGAATTTCCGGACTGACCTGAGCAAAGGCGCCGTACAAAAGGCCGCTTAGCAATACAAATAGAAATACTTTTTTTATGAAATACATGTTCATCTCCTGATATTTTAATCAACGTTCAAATGTTCGGCTATTCATCCAGGGCCACGATGGGTAGATTTTTTAAGCCCATCTTTTTGGCCATCATGTTTAGTTCGGTCTCTTTAGCCGGCAGGTCTTCGTACACCAGGGCCAGTAAATTGCCGCCCGGATACAGGCCGTTGTTGGTTACGCGCCGCGTATCGTGATCGTGGAAGGTCCAGATACCGCGATTTTTACCTTCGATTATAATGTCCGTGGTTTTTCCAGGACTTAAACGTAGGGTATTGCGCTGCCAGGGCTGAGGGACGGGTAAACCGTCGTCGGCCACCTGCCAGAAATCGTGTCCGTGCAAATGTAGGTAGTGTTCTTCCATGCCGGCGTTAATTAATCGGACGCGAATATTTTCTCCGCTTTTAATGTACAAATTGGGCGTCATGGGATACGATTTTCCGTTGACTGTAAACCAATTGGCTACGGGTAGGCCGGCCGGTGCCCGGCGGTTGACCACATAAGGCGGCTGGTAACCGTTTTTTACTGCTTGCACAAACTCTTCCTTGGTATCGAACACGGCAAAGCGCTCTTTGTTAAAGCGTCCGGTTTTCATCAGGTACATGCGCTCTTTCATGCGTTCCAGCATGCTGTTCATCTCTTCGCGTAAAAAATTGACGTCGTGCGCCGAATAGAGCAGGGTATATTCGCGCTCATACGGGAATTGTTTACGGATGGGATCGTCGTCTTCTTCCACGATTAAACTGCCGTACATACCGGCCTGCATATGCAAAAGCGTTCCCCAATGGCAATGGTAAAAATGAGTACCTTGCGGTTCGGCCGTAAACTCGTAGACAAATTCCTGTCCGGGCATGACCGGCATTTGCGTTACGTACGGTACGCCGTCCATGCGCCAGGGTACGTGCATGCCGTGCCAGTGAATGGTGTGATTCAGCTCGGTTTTGTTTTTAAAGATGACGCGCACCTTGTCGCCGCGCTTGACGCGGATTTCCGGACCCGGCACCTGATTGTTAAAGGCCAGGGTGTGGATTTTAAAACCGGGCACGATTTCCTGAATGTGGATGTCGATAAACAGGTGGAAAACTTTCACATCGCCGTCCAGGGTC
Organism: Calditrichia bacterium; assembly: GCA_026983775.1. Lineage (GTDB taxonomy): Bacteria > Calditrichota > Calditrichia > Calditrichales > Calditrichaceae > JALSTK01. Next base: position 2,016 of record JALSTK010000087.1, on the reverse strand, counting down.
GGTTTGAGCGGCGCCGGGAATTTTTGCACGTTGGCGGCCATGACCTTTGTGCTTAGCAGGCTGGCCGGTAAAAAGGCAGCGGTGGCCGTCAGCACGGTGGATGTTTGCATAAAATCTCTTCGTTTCATAAGGGCTCCTTTTTTTTATGTCCCAATAATGGAATTGCTAAAATGACTTTTGAATATATTTAATCAAAAGAGGTAAAAACAATTTTTTTAATAAAAAATTCGTACATTAAGCATCGTTTTAAGTTGTTTTTCCTGTATTAAGCCTTTTGTAAATAAAATTATAAAGCGGCACGTAAACTATACCCGCATATATTCCCCATAAAAAACTTTCAATCAGCCCCAGAAAAAAAGCACCCGGACTGAACCATTGAAAGCCGGGCAGCACATTTTGCAGGAACTGATGCATATGTAGAGTTTCGGGAACAATTAATCCGTAAACCACGCACAAGATAAAACTAATGGCTATAAATATTCCCAGTGACAGAGTAACGATTTTAATGTTTAACATGGTTATTTTTCCCTACGCGAACATTTTCATATAGTTAATTATACAACTGTAAGATCAAATATAATGCCAAAGTCTGAGTTCAGCGGGATTTGTTGCTATAACTGCATCGGCAAGATATATTTTTATGATCCTCCGCTCTTTTTGTAGATTATTCTTCAGCAACTGTACAATATTATTCAATTTTAGATGATGATTTTGTTTTGCAAAAATCTATCTTTCGAGACGGAAAAAAGACGGAACGGGATACATTCTTCCCGTTCGTCTTGGGGGCGGGCCTAATTTGAGGATTGGAAGGTAAGAAGTTTATGGGGTTGTGAAATAAAACAATTTAAATTGTAAACCGAAAGGATCCTTGTATTCTTTCGAATAGCATCCGGTAAAATATTTTTTAACAGATTAAAAGGGATCATCAAAAGTTTTTCGTTTCTTTTTACCTTTGACCCGCATATATCTGATCATAACAATGGCTAAAATGACCAATAAAATCAAAAAAATCCAGCTGAAGATAATTGCCCCGAAATCATGACTCATGTCGATCCTTTCTTGATGAAAGGAAATTGGAAGCGGTCTACAGACAGTATTTCAATATTTTCAAATCCCAGTACACCGTTTCCCGGTTATTATCCAATCAAATCCTTTTTCATCCGTTCAAATTCATTTTTGCTGATTTCACCTCTTGCATAGCGTTGCTTTAAAATTTCTATTGGTGATTCCTGTATGCCGTTCGGATTACGACGGTTATTGCTTATCCCCCAGCGGAATAAAAAGAATCCGCCGAAGACGAGTACCAACCAGAATATCCAGCTATAGCCCATATGGCCAAATCCAAAATCTCCCATCATGATCCACTCCTTTCCTCTTACGTTTGTTCCTTCTCGTACTCTTGCTCTTTTTTATAATATTTTCGCGGAGTATGTGCGAGCAAACGATAAAGGATTTTAAATATTTATTCGTGTCAATTCGTGTCAATTCGTGGACATTTCTACAATGCCTGAATTACCTTCTGTAGTTTTTCTCCGATTTGTCGTGCGATTTCGATTAATTTATCGTTTTCCACAGCCTTCATAGATTGGACCGGATTAACCGCGGTTACTTCAATGTTACTTTCATTGATTTCCTGGACCACTACGTTGCAGGGCAGCATAGTGCCGATTTTATTTTCGGCTTCCAGAGCCTTTAAAGCGTAGGGTGGATTGCAGGCGCCGAGAATCCGGTATTTACGGAAGTCCACGCCCAGCTTTTTTTTAAGTGCATCCTGAATATCGATGTTGGCCAGCACGCCGAAGCCCTCTTTTTGTAATTCGGTGTTAACTTTTTCGGTAACGGTATCAAAGTCCCCGTTGACGGTTTTTGAATAATAATAACTCATTTTCTTCTCCTATGATAAAATCTTTAGTGTTATGAAGATTTCAATACAAAATTAGGGAAATCTTCAAAAATTAAATTCTCTTTTAAGGTCATATATATAATGTCCAATAATTTTCGAGACGTAGCAATAAT
>JALSTK010000086.1 GCA_026983775.1 Calditrichia bacterium | reverse complement strand
ATACTCACCGCTGGTTTTACTGAGCGCTGCGCTCATGGTGCTGTTACCTTATTGGTTGGGCGGTTCGGTATCCTTTTTGGCCACACGGGCTGTAGTGTTATTGGTGGCAGCCGCACCCTGCGCGCTGATTATGTCGCTGCCGATGGCTATGGCTGCAGGAATCGGCAAAGCCGGGCGGAACGGAGTTTTGATTAAGGGGGGGGTACATTTGGAAAATTTGGCCAAATTGAAAGGGATCGCTCTGGATAAAACCGGCACGCTAACCTGGGGTAAAGCGCTGGTCACCGATATTATTGCCATGGAGGGCAGTGAAACAGATCTGTTGCAAATCGCTTACAGCATTGAAAAATTATCCGAGCATCCTCTGGGTCAAGCCATTGTGCAAAAGGCCGAACAGGAAAACCTTGAATCGTTTCCCGTGGAAAATTTCCGTTCTGTTACCGGATACGGAGCTCAGGCTGAAATAAAGGGTCAGACCTATTTTGTGGGCCGTCCCGAATGGATCGTTACAGACACCATACCCGAGACATTGCTCACAAAAATTAAAACATTGCGCATGCAGGGAAAAACCACGGTTGTAGTGGGAAACAAAAGCAGCCTGTCAGGACTTATCGCGATGCGCGATGAGATTCGCCCCAATGCCAAAGAGGTCATTCAACAATTACATAAAATGGGGCTTAAAGTCGCCATGCTTACCGGTGATACTGTCCAGACCGCCGCAAGCATCGCCCGGGAATTGGGTATCGATGATGTCCGTGCCGGTTTAAAACCGGAAGAGAAAATTCAGGCTGTTGTAAAGCTGGAACGTCAATATGGAGCAGTGGCCATGATCGGCGACGGTATTAATGATGCACCGGCCCTGGCGCGCGCCACAGTGGGTTTGGCCATGGGTGCCGCCGGCACCGATGCGGCTATTGAAGCGGCCGATATCGCTCTCATGGGTGACGACCTGGGAAAAGTTCCTTTCACTCTCATGTTAGGCAAGAAAGCGCAGAGGGTCAGCCGTCAGAATATTGTCTTTTCGCTGATCGTTTTAGCCGCTCTTATTCCTTCCGCCATACTGGGCGTTATGACCGTGGCGGTGGCCGTGTTCTTCCACGAGGCATCCGAATTGTTAGCTGTTGCCAATGGCCTGCGTGTGGGGAAAGTGCAACCGTAGAATAAATAGGTTATTGTTCAATATTCTTCACTCATCTGTAGATTATTCTACAAAACCAAGCCAAACGATACTAAAAAGTCTGGCCTTCTTTTTTAATCTTTAGATGGTAATTCCTTGCAAATTAAGAGCTTAGCCAATCTTGTTTTCTTTTTGGCACGGTGTTTGACATATAGAAAGCAAAACCCAACTAAATGAGGAAGGAGGTTAAGCAAATTTATTTCAAAGGGGAAAAGACCGTAAATCAACAAAATAGTAAAAAAAAGATACAAAACACCCATCAAGGAGACGCATCATGAAGAAATTATTTTTAACCCTTATCGCCGCGGGCGCATTGTTTTTAACACCGCTCGTCAGTCAGGCTCAAACCTTCGCTAAATCAGGTAACCAAACCGGAACAAGTACGGAACTGCTGCAAATAAGCGACCAATTAAATAAGCTGGCCATTCATTTAGGCCAGGTAGCAGATGCTCTGGATGTTCATCTCAACAGTGATGTGGATGTGAAGGATTCGCAGCTTTCTAAGAAGATCAACGAATTGCAGAAGAATTTAGAAAAGACAACCCGTAAAATCGAAAAAATCCAAAAGGATCGAAACATTCATACGGCACCGGAGACGGATGAGGATGAAGATGAGGAGTTACTGGACACTGTCTAATCCTCAAATCCTAATACCAAAAAGGGGTTATGGCCCCTTTTTTGTTTTTTAATCGAGCCGGAAATTTTTAAGGAAATTCAAAATGGATAAGACACACGAACACAACATTAAAACCGAACATACTCATGACCATGCACAGCATGAACAACACCCAAACCATGAACATAGTGCGAATCACCAGGGTCCTGCGGGACATGAACAACACGAGCATGGAAAACACGGTGGGCACAGCCATCACGATCATCATGCTATGATGGTCAAGGATTTCCGCAAGCGCTTCTGGATATCACTTTTTCTAACCATACCCATATTGTTGCTTTCACCTATGATCCAGCAACTGATCGGTTTAGGAAATGCTCTTCGTTTTAATGGCGATCTGTTTATTTCTTTTGTTCTTTCCAGCGTCGTCTTTTTTTACGGCGGTTGGCCTTTTTTAAAAGGGATGGTGGCAGAATTAAAGAAAAAAATGCCAGGTATGATGACCCTTATCGCCCTGGCTATCACCGTTGCTTACATATACAGCAGCGCCGTTGTCCTGGGTTTAGGCGGAAAAATATTTTTCTGGGAGCTGGCCACATTAATTGATATTATGCTGGTCGGACATTGGATTGAGATGAAATCGGTCATGGGCGCTTCGCGGGCTCTGGAAGCTCTGGCAGAATTGATGCCATCGGATGCACACATCATCCTGGATGATGGAACCGTACATAACGTGCCGTTAAGCGCCTTAAAATCAGGAGACCGCATCCTGGTGAAACCGGGCGAAAAAATTCCGGCCGACGGCATAGTAGCCGAAGGACAATCTTCTGTTAATGAAGCCATGTTGACCGGTGAATCCAAACCGGTGTCTAAAGAAGCCGGAAACAAAGTCATCGGCGGGGCTATCAATGGTGAGGGTTCTCTGACAATTGTTGTGGAAAAAACCGGTAAAGACTCTTTTCTGTCTCAGGTAATTGAGCTGGTACGGCAGGCGCAGGAGAGCAAATCCAAAACACAGGATTTGGCCAACCGGGCCGCTTTTTGGTTAACAATCATCGCTATCGGGGCCGGGGCAATTACCCTATTCGTTTGGCTGGCTATCATGCACCAGGATCTTTCCTTTGCCCTGGAGCGAACCGTAACCGTTATGGTCATTACCTGCCCACACGCTTTAGGTTTAGCCGTACCGTTGGTTGTAGCTGTATCCACAGCCATCTCCGCTAAAAACGGCTTATTGATTCGCAACCGAGGTGCTTTTGAACAGGCGCGCAAGTTGCAAGCGGTCATTTTCGATAAGACCGGTACTTTAACACTGGGAAGCTTTGGTGTAACCGATACCATCGTTTTCGATAAAAAACTTACCCGTGACGAAATACTGCGCACAGCAGCGGCAGTGGAAGCCCATTCGGAGCATCCCATCGCCCGTGGTATTGTAGGTTCCGTACCGGAATACCCGCAAGTAAAAGATTTTAGCGCTCTCCCCGGTAAAGGGGCCAAAGGCCTTGTAAACAGGCAGCAAGTATTGACTGTCAGCCCCGGGTATTTGCGTGAAAATAATATTGCTATGAATGACGAACGCATTGCACAGCTTAGTGCTCAGGGCAAAACTGTTATTTTTGTATTAATCGACGGATTTGTAAGTGGGGCCATTGCCCTGGCCGATATCATCCGGCCGGAATCAAGAGATGCCATCCGACGTTTTAAAGAAATGGGTATTCGTACCATGATGCTCACCGGGGACAATAAGCAGGTGGCACAATGGGTTGCCGATGAATTGGGCCTTGATGAATTTTTTGCGGAAGTGCTTCCGCAGGAAAAAGCGGCTAAAGTTAAAGAAATCCAGTCCCGCGGATTAACCGTAGCCATGACCGGGGATGGGGTAAACGACGCTCCGGCATTAGCACAGGCCGATGTGGGCATTGCTATCGGAGCGGGTACCGATGTGGCCGTAGAAACCGCAGACATTATTTTGGTACGCAGCAACCCTCTGGATGTGGCGGCAGTAGTGGGCCTGGCTAAAGCAACCTACCGTAAAATGGTTCAGAACTTGGCATGGGCCACCGGCTACAACGCTTTTGCTATACCCCTGGCCGCCGGCGTTTTATATAGTTACGGCATTATTCTCAGCCCGGCTATGGGCGCCGTGCTTATGTCTTTAAGTACGGTTATCGTGGCCATTAACGCCAAATTTTTACGGGTGGAAAAGTAACCGGCTTTCAAGAATAGGGAGAGTCGCTCAAAAGGAAGAAATGAAAACACGGAACAAGAAAATCAGATACCGGCTGGCCATATTTCGGATCCTATTGAGATTAAAAATATATCCGCTTGAAACCACACCGGTTTCTTCAACCAGCAGGTTTTATCCAAATCCAATTTAGGAGATAACTCATGATACCTATACAAATAAAACGCTTTTTATTGATAAGTTTAACCTTAACACTGGCCTTTAATTTGCAAAAGACGTTTGCGGATGAAGGCCATTTTCATTCGGATTCATTACAAAATATTACGGTTTCCGGTACGGCTATCGTGGACAGTTCCCTGATGCATGCCCTATATTATCTGGACAGCGACGGTGACGGCCGGGCCGATTATAAACTGAATTTCGGCCCATGGTGGTATAAACCGGATAGCGGCACGGTATCCCGTCCGATCCATGGAGAATCGATTCTCATCGAAGGCGGTCTGTTTGATGAGGATCCGCATGACATGCAAGGTATTGTCGTCTATAAAATAAACGATTTATTGTGGCGCAATCCGAGCGAACCGACCTGGAATATGATGGGTGGTCATCAGAATGAAATGGGACATCACAATAGCATGGGATTTGCCTTTGGTTGGAGGCATGACTCGCTGCGCACGGTGGAACTGAGCGGTTCGGTTTTAGCAGATTCAACTTTTATATTTACTCGTTTTTATCTGGATACCAATGCCGACAGTCTGCCGGACTATTTCCTGAATTTCGGGCCACCCTGGTATCGGCCTGAAAACAATACTCCCCGTCCTGAAAACGGCGATTTTGTTCGGATAAACGGAGGATTAATCAATACCCACGATATTCCCATGCTTATCGTGTATACTTTAAATAATAGGACCTGGCTTGACTCCAGTGCACTCGGAAACCATTTCGGCGGGGGTTGGATATACAATAACATGAGCGAAGGTCGCTATTTTTATTCCCCGTTCGATTCCCTGGACGGTATGTATGTTCGTCCGGGATGGGCCGGAGGTATGGAACACGGGCACAACGGGATGATGTCCGATAGTTTGTTCTGCCAGATTCTGGAGGTCTTTCCCCAAAATCTTCCAAATCACGATGAGTTTCATGTCCTGGCCGGATATGAAATCGCCATGTTCAATGGAAGCGGCAGTAACTATATGTGGATGGATGGGACGAATGGAGGACATATGAATATGAGCTCCGAAGTGGATTACACCTTGCACTATACGGATATTCAGTTGCGAGGAGAGCAACTGAATGAAAATAGTATAGTCATCAAATACTGGGATGATCTGGACAATAACTGGATTTCGGTCCCTACGGCTGTTTTAAACACGGACCTGAATACCATAACATTTTCCAGCAAAGAAGTAAGTAATTATATGATCCTGAGCGGGACACCCCTTGTAACCAGCATCGGCCCTGAGCAGGAACCGAATGTGGAAAATTTTACGCTAAGTCAAAATTATCCCAATCCATTTGGTAAAACCACAGCCGCGGGAAGCAGTGCTAGAACGATCATCCGTTATACGATCGGAAATAATTTGCCGCCGGTTGCAAAAGCGACCTTGACGGTATATAACGCTCTGGGACAAAAAGTTGCCGTACTTGCCCATGGAAAAGCAAGCTCCGGGGAATATCGGGTAATTTTCAACGGAAAAGGCCTGTCTACAGGAGTTTACTACTATGAATTAAAAATCGGCAGAACAAGCAGTGTGCGAAAAATGCTGCTGATCAAATAAAAAACGATCCGAATCGGATCTTTTAGGGCAGAGCGGAAATGGTACTCCCCTCTGCCCGACTATTTTATAAAGGACAACATCATGACCGAATTTTTGCAGAACATTCTGTTAGGCAGTATCCTGATTCTGGCCCTGGGATACATAATCTTCCGTCTGAGTACACGCACGAAAGCACTTACCATGAATAAAACCCCCTCCTGTCACCAAGACGGTGGTGAAGAGGAATCCTGCCCTTATTGTCATCCGGAAGCAACCGAATGAAATCCTTCAAAAAACGGGTGGTCATTATCGGCGCCGGATTCGCTGGCCTATACGCAGCTAAGGCACTGATCAAGTTTCCGAATAAGATTCAGATCACTTTAATCGACCGACATAATTACCATCTGTTTCAACCTTTATTATATCAAGTAGCTACCGGCCAGCTATCCCCTGAAGATATCGCCTATCCCATTCGTTCCGTCTTTTCAGGAAGAAGTAATATCACCGTATTAAAAGGATGGGTATCTAGCATTGATAACGAAAAACAAACCGTGCTGCTGAACGATTTTGCCATTCCCTATGATTACCTGATTGTCAGTTGCGGCATTAAACCGGACTATTTCGGCCATGATAACTGGGCCAAGTTTGCTCCCGGACTTAAAACCATTCAAGATGCTTTATATATACGCATGCGCATATTAAACGCATTTGAATTGGCGGAACGTAAACAAAACTCCGAATTGCTTAATTTCGTGATTATCGGTGGCGGACCCACCGGAGTGGAACTAAGCGGTGCATTGGCTGAATTGAGTAAGATTGTTTTAAAGAACGATTTCCGCAATATTCGGGCCGATCAAGCCAATATCTATTTAATTGAGGCCGGTACGCAGATTTTACCCGCTTTCCCCTTAACACTGATAAAAGCAGCAGAGACGGCACTAAAACGATTGGGCGTTATTGTACTGAAAAATACACGGGTCACTGGCATCACCGCCGACACGGTCGAAATGGAATCCCCATCCGGAAGCCGTGTAATCCGGAGCCAAACCGTTTTATGGGCGGCAGGGGTTAAGGCAGATCCTATCTCAACTTTTTTTAAAAACGGATCGGAATTTAAATCCGATAACAAAAACCGCATCATCGTCCATGGCGACCTTAGCGCTGACACACAGGGGAATCTCTTTATTCTTGGCGACCTGGCCCATTCCACAGGAGCGAAGGGGCAGCCGTTGCCAGGTATAGCACCGGTTGCAATCCAACAAGGAAAATATGCAGCTAAACGCATATTGGCCGCCATAGAAGGGGAAAGCATAAATAATTTTCGTTATCGCAATAAGGGGGAGCTGGCAGTAATCGGGCGTAATGCGGCAATTGCCCATTTTGCCCGCATCAATTTCAGCGGATTCTGGGCCTGGCTGGTTTGGGTCTTTGTGCATATCGGCTATTTGATCGGTTATCAAAAAAAGACGCTTGTTCTTCTAAACTGGGCCTGGAATTACGTCAAAAAGAAATCTTCGGCGCGCATTGTGTTCGGTTGTGAAGATAAAGATGTGGGACATCCGCTACCTAAATGCCCGGAGTAACCCTATACAAATGACTCAAAACAACCCCCACTCTTTAGAACCTTCCCGGATTATCCTTTTTGACGGGATATGTAATTTATGTAATGCGGTTGTACGCTTTATCATCCTTCGCGACCAGAAGCAGCTTTTTACCTTTGCCCGTTTGCAATCGTCTTACGGACATCACCTGTTGCGTATGCACGGATTAACAGAACGCACGATCGATTCGATCGTACTGATTCAGGATACAGCTGTCTTCATAAAAAGCGATGCCGTATTGGCCATATCCCGATACATGCCTTTCCCCTATCCTTTATTGGGCATGTTCCGTTTTATGCCGTTAAAATTAAGGGACTATATTTACGATTTTGTTGCCCGTAACCGTTACCGCTGGTTCGGGAAAAAAGTGAGTTGTATGGTGCCCACAGCTGATATCAAAAGCCGTTTTATGGACTAACTATAAGAAATGAAAAATCAAATCCCCTTAAAATCCAGCAATAAATCCAAACTGCCAGCGCCACCTGTTGTTTGGACGATCAAACGGCTTCACATAGTCCAACTCTCCTAAAAAATAGCTACCTAAATTCACCCGCAAGGCAACACCTACACTACGGACTAATTTACGGCTGCCGTTTTGAAACCAAGGTTTTTCTTTTTTTGTCCACGAAAGTCCCGTATCAAAAAAGACAGCACTTTCTAACGGGAAAATCCCGTAGAATCCTTTCCCTATACCCAAGACATGGAAAAACGGAAAACGAATTTCAATATTCCCCACAATCATACGGCTACCGTAAAGCTGCCAAAGCCCTTTCGTAGTATCTTGTGCAACTTCCCGGGCTGTAAAGGAATTATAATTATAGCCGCGTACAAAACTTTGATATCCTAAATATAAAGGAGATAAACGCGGGTCTTCAGCATTCTTCCCATATCTTGCATAGTGCATGATTCGTAATGCAAGAGTAAACGGCTTTAAGGGCATCAAATAACGCCTGTAATCCGCCAAAAATGTATAATAGTTCAAGGTACCAAAAGACGGAGAAAATTCAAGACGGTAGCGCTGCCCCAGCAGCGGGCTTGTTGCACCAAAAAAACTCTGATCGTAAACCAGGGCAAAACTTAATGATGCCAGTTTCATGGGATTCGGTACGGGAAGATGTTCCGTCCGATCCACCAGTTCTTCACCGGATGAAACGGAATAAAACGATATGTTTTCTTCTTCTTTAAAAGAAATATAATTAAACGTGCCGTTTACTTCGATACGTTGGGCCTTACTAAAAGGGTATTCCCAAATCCCGGAAATACTATTGGAAAATTGCGATAACCGCAATTCATCTTCCACATAAACAATAGTGCTGTCAACCTGAGCATAACCGGAATTATAGGAACCTGTAACATAAGGAATATGTTGTACCGCTGCCCCCCAGTTCCACCGTTTACTACGGTTCAAATAACTAACCATTCCACCAATATCGGTAAGACGTCCGCTGGCCTGAACGGCCGTAGCCAAATCGTGGTTATTGAGCATATCACTCCAGAAAAGAGAAACACCGCCGCTTAAATAGGTTCCGAATCGCGAAGCACCAACCGCTAAATATGGCTGTCCGATGTAATCTAACATTAATTTAGGCTTATAGGCCACGGTATTGTATGCCATGCCCACAGGAAGGCCGAAATCGGGCTGGTGTTTTAAAGCACGGACTCCCTCCAAGGCACGATTAACCGGCGGGAGCATAGTTAGCTGGATAGGTGCAACAAAGTTATCCGGTATCCAACCATCCAAACCGGTTTTGGTATTAATAGCATAAATGCTGTAGGATCGGTTATCAAAAACACTGTAAACCAGAAAATCTTTTGATAATGCCGAAGAAATAGCAGGACTCAAATCAGTAACACCGCTTACCCCTGTGAAGACATTTGTTAACTGAAAAATCTGCCCGTTTGTCAGGCTAAGACGGTAAATATTGGAAATGCCGCTTTGATCGGATACAAAATACAGGCTTTGCATATCAGCCGCCCATTGGGGATTAATGTTTTTACCTGTCTTAAAGGATGGCAGGGGAATGATAGCCCCTTCCGGAAATTCAAAATCTGCCAGGCGGTAATTACCATAACTCAAATTATCCAGATCGGTGGAGAAACGATCGGTCACAAAGACGATATGTTTATTATCCGGCGCCCAGCTGGGTTGCAGGTCGGCATATGCATCGTCGGTTAATTGTCTCAGACTATCCTTTTTTAAATCGTAAAGGAATAAATCGGACTGCCCGTGATTTATGGCTGAAAAGACAATCCAACGACCATTCGGAGACCAGGACGGGTTTAAAATTTGCCCTAGATGGGGAAATCGAATTTTACGTTCAATTTTATTTTCGGGCACATTAATAATCATTAAAGCGGGACGCCCCTGATCCACAACAGCAAAAACAAAGTGTTTGGAATTCATTTGCCAGGATCCGGTAGAACTGATGAATTCCAAACTTTCCAGATGCGGATCACGTGCGGCATCGACGATCTTACGAAGTATTTTCCCGCTCTGAGCATCTGCTAAGTATAAATTGATGGTAAAAATATCCTTTTCCGAAAAATACATCAGATATTTGCCGTCCGGACTTACAGCAGGTGCCACATTCATTCTACCATTTTTTTCACCGGCTTTAATCACAACGGGGCCATATTTATCTGCTTCATCGCATTGTTTCATCACCGGATCGTATGTTTCATGCAGGGTACGGTGCCAATCTTTTGTAAGCGAATCGGGAGAAAGGCCTAAAACGTCCTTTAAACCGGTGTATATGTTTTTTTGTTTTGCAGCATCTCTTAAAATATCACCGATTTTTTCATCACCCCATTTTCCCCCAATATAAGCTAGAAACGCTTGTCCGAAGCGATAAGGGAAGAATTTAGGATTATCCAATTCTTTTACCGTAGGAATTTTATGCTTCACTGCATCCCGCATCCACATGGTGGTATTCGCATCTTGTGGCCCAAGAGAAAAATACTCGGCCATGCCTTCGATAAACCATAAAGGAAGCTCCAGAGCCGCCGGCAAACGTCGCATGGATCCTTTACCCTGACCCGTAATATCGTACTGAAAAGCATGAACCAATTCATGACCGATTACATGGTCTGTCTCTTTGAGGGGACCGGCAAACGGCAGAACAATACGACGTTTCAGGGCCTCGGTTACTCCACCGGTACCTTCTCCGACCTGCCCCTGGACTATATTGGTCTGATCGAATTGGGGCGGACAGGAATAAATAATCAAAGCCTGGCGGCCGCTTAAGTGATGATTCAGCATCTTCGAATGCCGTGCATACCACCGTTCCGCTATCGAAGCCGCATCGGCGATTAATGTTCTCTCTTCAGGATAATAATAGATGTCGAAATGTTCGGATTTTAGAATTTTAAAATGAAAATCTTCATATTTAACCTTGTTCTGGCCAAAATATTGCCCGAACACCGATGAGACGCTTATAACAACAAATAAAAAAAGCGCTAAAATAAATTTAATCCCCTTCTTTTCCATACTGTTCCCCGTAAATTTTTCCGATTTATTCCCATACAATTTTAAAAACAAAACATCAAAAAGACAACTTTGTTTTAAAAAGAATACCCCATTCCTATTTAGCTCCTTTATCTTCTAATTTCCAAAAACGTTTTGTACATAGTGGAAACTTCGGTTCCCACTTAAAAAATTTTCACAGAATTCCGGAGTTAGCGGCTAAAAATTGTTACTTATCAATCTTATCGGATTCTTAATAGATAGACCACCGCTTCGGACAACTTCTAAGAACTGTAGAATATTCTACACAAAAAAATAAAATTTGAAGACTATTCTCTATTGTTGTATTCAATATTCCATACTCGCATACGTATTTAACTCATTATAAAACCGGTAGTTATATCGCCTCTATTGTTTATGGCACAGGTCTTGCATTTAGCATTGGTAATCATCAAACAACAAAACTAAAAAAGGAGATTAATTATGATGTTCGGAATGGGATTTGGATCCATCTTTGGGCTTCTTGCCTTACTGCTCATAGGATGGGGCGCCTTTACAGTGTTCAACACAAACCGGGGACAGGGCAACCCTTTTCTAGCTAACGGTAATTTTCACAACCAGTCGGACGCCCTGGAAATTTTAAAACAACGGTATGCTCGCGGTGAAATTTCTAAAGCCGAATATGATCGTATGCGGCAGGATATTAACGGAATATAAATAAGAGTCGTTTCATCCTAATTAAGAGGTTTAAAATGAAAGAAATAAAAACATTTTTTCGGGCGACCAAGGCAGAAACCATCAGTGCGGCTCTGGATAAATTGGGAGTGACCGATTATACTGTTTCTTTCGTAATGGGTATCGGAGAACACCTTACAGATGCCATCGAATCCAGCTATTCGATCGAAATCGTCAAAAAGTATTCCAATATCGCCAAGCTGGAACTGATTTGCAAAGCGGAACGTCTCGAGCTGATTACCAAAACCATACGCGAAGCAGCCTATTCCGGTGAACAAGGTGACGGAATTATATATGTAACACCCGTAGAAAAAGCCATTAAAATTCGTACCGGCGCTATCGATAGCGAAGCGCTGTAAACAACAAATCCATATTTAAGGAGATTTATTATGAAGAAGTCAAATCTGTTCACATTAATTATAGCCGGCCTGTTTTTTAGCGCAGCATTATCCGTCCAGGCACAGCAAATGAACCAAACCCAACAGGGCAAGCACCAGGGTATGCAGAATACCATGCATCAGGGAATGGAACATATGAATCAGCAAAATATGATGATGAATATGGACCAAATGATGCAACACATGCAGCAGATGAATCGGGATATGCAAAAGATGATGCAGGGTGTTAATGGCTCCGACCCACAGCGAATGCATAGTATGATGCAAACACAAGCCCAGAAAAATCAAAACAAAATGATGGGACAACAGAGTATGATGAAAATGGGGCAGAATCAAAATATGCCTATGAACAAAATGGGTATGAATATGAAAAATATAATGGGTGACATGCAGCAAATGATGAAAAACATGCAAACCCTGGCAACCAATGAAAAAATGATGCAGAATCCCGACATGAAAAAACAAATGGATCAAATAAAAAAGAATATGAATGAAATGATGCGATCCATGGACGGAATGATGAAGAATTACAAGCAGATGCAAAAATCCACTAAGGCTCCGGAAAAATCTAAATGAAATCATTAAAAAATAATTTTACCGGGAGCCTTTTCAGGGCTCTCGGTTTTCAATCAATTATTATTTTATCAATGTTTACCTCGTCGGGTTTTACTCAGCAAAATTGGGCAATAAACGCTTCTGTAGCGTTCAATACCGGCCAATACATTTATGAACAACGTACCGATAATTACTATTTGAATACGGGAATACGCTATGATGGCAATAATTGGTCCGCTTCCGTGTCGGTGCCTCTTATTTTACAAAACAGCGCCGTTTACGACCCAAAGGGGCAAACCTCCTATTCCAATGAAAATCAGATGATGGACCAGGCCTCCCCCCATTCTCCGAATAATTTTTCCGGCGGAATCGGTGATGTTTATTTTTACGGCGAATACCGTCTTCCAAGCCCTGGTATAAACTTGCCCTCCGTAGCAGTGAACGCACAGATTAAAATGCCCACTGTGAACCGTCTGACTTTATTCAGTACAGGAGAGTTTGATTACGGCCTGGGCGTCATTCTGAGAAAATGGTTTGGTACTTATAACGGATTTGCAGACTTCGGTTATTTGCAAATCGGCGATCCGCAGGAAATCACCTACTTGAATCCTTTGGGCTACGGCCTGGGATTAAGTAAATTTTTCTCTGCCGGTAAGTATTCCGCTTCCCTTTATTTTAAGAGCTATACGGAAATCATTCAAGGGGTAAATCCGCCCAGGCAGCTTTCACTGGGTTTATTTTCCGTTTTGTCCCCTAAAGCTATTTTTTCATTCTACCTTATAAAAGGCTTCAGCGAGAGCAGTCCCGATTTTGCTCTAAGCAGCGGAATTGACTGGAAATTATAAACTTAAACAAAGGAACCGAAACATGCAGCTTATTCCAGAATGGATGTCTAATATTCATCCGCTCATAATCCACTTCCCCATCGCTCTGTTGGTGATTGCCGTTACCGCAGATTTTGCGGGACTAATTTTAAAACGCTATCTATGGATTAAACCGGCAGCACTATGGCTTTACATTTTCGGCGCGCTGGGAACAATCGGCGCTTACCTTACGGGCAAGCAGGCCGCGGATATTGTTTATTTTCCGCCCTCTTCCTATCCGGTGATCAGTACCCATGCGGATCTGGCCCTTTACACCATGCTATTTTTCGGCATTTATGCCCTGGTGCGTCTATTTATTTTCTGGAAAAAATGGGATCGGAGTACCGTAGTCTCCGTGATTTTATTTATTATTGCAGCCGCCGGCCTGGGGTTAGTGCAACAAACTGCCGAACATGGCGGGGAACTGGTGTTTCGCTATGGAGTGGGCACCCGGACCCAAACGAAAACAACAGAGAAAACCTCAGAAGCTACCACCCCGGCCACAAAAATAAATATTTCCGAAAACGGTTCCTGGGCCTGGCAGGCCGGTAAAGATGCGGCGCTCACCCTGCGTCAAAATTTTAAACTGATTCAAGGCGACTGGCAAAATGTTGTTTTACAGGTCGTACATGATAAAGATGGTAACCCGTCTTTGAGTATTCAGACGGATAAAAAAGAACCTTTTATATTTAGCTTTGGTCCCAATTTGAAAAATGTACAAATCACAGCTTATGTCAACCTGAGCGGATTTAAAGGCCGCTTCTTCCTGGCCCATCATATTTCAAACCCATCCACCTATGATTTTTTAGCAGTGGAAAACGGTGAGGCACGTCTGGAAAGAATGAAAAATGGTGCCGTGGATATTTTTGATACCGGCATAACGCCGAAGTCTGTCTGGCTTACGCTGAAAGCCGTAAGCAGCAGCGGACATTACCGCGGTTATATCAATGATAAGTTGATTACCCATGGCCACGGATCTGACCTGAAACCGGGAACCACCGGATTTGCCTTCTTAGGCACCGGCAGCATCCGGATTTCCAGTATCAATGTGATATCGCTGGACAAGAAAGCTCCTATGATGAATATGGATCAACAGAATATGTCCCATGGAAATACAGACGAAGGACACAGTCACCAATAAAAGGTACCCTAAAAAACAACACCATTGCATTTTTCAAATTTAAACTTGTTGTTAAAATGCGAAAAATAAGAACCTAAAAGGAGGAGACGACATGAATATACAGTTGGTTGAAACGCATCGTTCAGATATGTAAATACCTGAGCGGAGCGGAAGAGGCTTAAGGCTGTATCATAAACGTGGGGCAAAGATCCCGTGAAGGAGACTGGTC
>JALSTK010000085.1 GCA_026983775.1 Calditrichia bacterium | reverse complement strand
AAATTTCACAATGATATCGATTTTTCAAATGAAAAATCCCGGCAGAGACATTCGGCTAAATTACCTGAATTTCTCATTCGTCCCTGACGGGACGACCCAAAATACGCTCTTATCATTTCCCGCCAATAAATTGGCGGGTTAATCTCAGATTTTCCCTCTGGGAAAATGAATACGCAAACGATATATAACAGCCTCAAAGCGCTCCAGGATCGTTTTAACCGCAAATCGGTTTATGAACTTAATACTTTATTACATACCTTTAAATTTAACCTGAAATTTCAAAGTACAATAACAAAAATTAAATAAATCCAAAAAAAATAACTCAAATATTAAGCAACCCTTCATCCTTTGGGTGACCTATTAAATTTTGGATTTTAGCGCCATTGTTATTTGTTGCTTGTTTTTTGTGATTTCCAAAATATCACTCTTGCAATTTGGTTTTAAACGGCTTTTTAACCATCGCTCTGGTATTAGTCCACACGATTGGACATAGAGCCTTTTTTCACCTGACAAAATCCTGCCCACATTAAATGGCCGAGCCAAAAGAATACAGATTGGTTAACAATATAAATCCCATCAGGGATGTTTGCTATTAGCCCGGCGATTCATCGCCGGGAAAGAGTATCCAAAAAATATCCTGTCTCGTCATGGACATTTGACTATAACCCAGGATCCAATCCTTCAACCGATAAAGCGCTCTTCCGCCACCGGGCGAGCCGAGAACACGGAAATTTTAAAGATTTATTTACTCGTTGCGTGGAGTTCTGTAAGCAAGTTTCGCTCCGTAGGCGAAATGAATGAAGAAAATAGTTTTTAGCCTGCCCCGGAAAGCAACCATTCCTTAAAATCGCTAAAAAGGGAGGACATTGTAAAAGCATGTTTCGGTTTATCGAGACAGACAGCCAGACGCTGCGGTATACGGACGGGCCGCCCGGTACAGGATTCCACTATATCCTTAAATTTAGCGGGATGAGCCGTCTCAAGGATAATTTGCCGCCAATCGTTTACCTTGTTTTCCGATAGAAATTGCTGCAGGGCCAAAAAGCCCACGGCGCTGTGCGGATCCATCATATAGTTAAATTGATCATAGACCTGATTAATGGCTTGCTGCGTATCCTGATCCGAAAAGCTGGCTCCATAAACCGTTTTCCTTAAATTACGGACGTCATTTTCATACAAATCCAGGATACGGTAATAATTACTGGGATTACCCACATCCATGGCATTGGAAATCGTAGGAATCGTCGGGCGCGGTTGAAAGGTGCCCTTTTCCAGATAACCGAGAAACACATCATTAGCGTTCATAGCCGAAACAAATTTCAGAATCGGGATACCCATGCGACGGGCTATGAGACCGGCGGTCAGGTTCCCCAAATTACCGCTGGGCACTACCATGACCAGCGGTGTGTTACTTCCCGGTAAGGCCGACCAGGCTGCGGCATAATAGAACGATTGTGGTATCAGACGGGCGATATTGATGGAGTTGGCCGAAGAAAGAGAGCACTGTTCCCGAATATCCTTATCAATAAAGGCCTGTTTTACCAGGCGCTGACAATCATCAAAAGAACCGTCTACTTCCAGAGCCGTTACATTGCCGCCGAGAGTCGTTAATTGTTGCTCCTGGATTTTACTGACCATCCCGGAGGGATAGAGCAGGATCACCCGCATACCCGGCTGGGCATAAAATCCGCTGGCTACTGCGCTGCCCGTATCACCGGAAGTGGCCACCAGAATCAATCGTTCCCGGTCTTGTCGGACCGTAAATTTGGCCATGAGGCGGGCCATGAAACGCGCCCCAAAATCTTTAAAAGCCAGAGTCGGCCCGTGGAATAATTCCAGTACATGCAGATCCTCTGATAAAGGATAGAGCGGTACCGGAAAAGTAAAAGCATCTTCGATAATCTCCTGCAGCTGGTTTGAGCTTAGTTCTCCGTCCGTAAACGGACGGGCCAGGGTCATGGCTATTTCCTGAAAAGTCATCCCCCTTAAATACGGGGCATCTACGGCAGGAATGAATTCCGGCATGAACAGACCGCCGTCCGGAGCTAATCCCTGAAGAACCGCTTCGCGCAGGCGAACCCTTAACTGTTTATTTTTAGTGGAATAAAATTTCATCTATGGGACTTTCCTTCTTATTTACCCGGCCCTGCGGTCTCTCTAAACAACAGAAACCACTTTTGCACCCTGATCGTTAATAGCCGAAATATATAGGTCACTTTCTATATCCAGAGTTCGATACACCTCCTGCATACCCCTTCCCGAATTTTCAGCCTGTTCAAAAGAGGTACATAAGGCAAAAATAGAGGGGCCGGATCCTGAAATTCCGCAACCCAGAGCCCCGTTTTCCAAAGCGGATTGTCTGACTTCCTCATATCCGGGAATGACTTTACCGCGGGTCGGTTCCACGATCACATCTTCTAAAGACCGGCTAATGAGCCCCAGGTCTTTCTGTTGCAGGCCTGCGACCAGAGCGGCAATATTTCCCCATTGATGCACGGCATCCTTTAATTCGATCTGGTTGCGAAGAATGCGACGCATAACCGCCGTAGGCAATTCGATGTGGGGATGGACAATAACGCAGACCAGTTGCTGCGGATAGTCAATCGGAACAATTTCCAGGGGATGAATACTGCGCACAATAATGAATCCCCCATAGAGGGAGGCGGCCACATTATCGGCATGCACCTGATGATTACTGGTCAACTTCTCCCCTTCCAGAGCAAAAGGCAGCAGGTCGGGTAGAGAGAGCGGCTCTTCTAAAAATTGATTGAGACCATACACAGCGGCAACGGCACTGGCCGCACTGGAGCCCAACCCCGTACCAATGGCCATCCTTTTATAAATTTCCAATTCAAAACCCTGATTCCAACCCAAATCAAATAGAAACGACTGTAGCGCTTTACCGGCTGTATTTTGTTCCATTTCGAGAGGCAATTGCTTCTCGCATCCGGAAATATTTACAATACGTGCTCCGGGCCGCGAGCTTTTTCTAATGACAACCTCATCTCCGGGCCGATTCAGAGCGAATCCCAAAATATCGAAACCACAGCTGACATTGGTCACAGTGGCCGGAGCAAATACCCGTACTTCACGAATATCGTTCATCTTTTTTGCAGAGCGCATTATTTCTTCTCGAAAAAATTATGGTGAATGGCTTGCAGAGCCCTGCTCAACTCGTTTTTTTTCACAGCCATGGAGATATTAAGCTCGGACGAACCCTGGGCGATGGCCACAATATTAACATCATGGTCACCCAGAGCGCTGAACACTCGGCCGGCGATGCCTTTGGTACGACGCATATGCTCACCCACTACTGCAATCAGGGCCAGATTCTTTTCAACCGTTATTTTATTGACCCGTCTTTCTATCAGTTGCAGACGCAGAGCCTCTTCAAGAGCGGATTTGGCGGCAGCGGCTTCTTCAGGCCGGACGGCAAAGCAGACCGAATGTTCCGATGACGCTTGTGTAATCAGAATAATATTTATTTGGTTACGGGCCAGAGCGCTGAAAATACGTCCGGCAATACCGGTTTCGCCCAACATTCCGCTGCCGATCACACTAATTAGAGCCACTTCGTCAATGGAAGAAAGACCTTTGATCAGCCAGCCGGAACCGTTGGATTTTTGATGGATTAAAGTTCCCGGTGCTGCGGGATTCAGCGTATTTTTAACCCGAATCGGTATTTTATTGTCCAGAGCCGGTTGCATGGTAGAGGGATGCACTACATGGGCTCCGAAATGAGACAGTTCCATGGCTTCATCATAACTTAAAGAAGAAATGGTAAAGGCCTGGGGAACTTTACGCGGATCGGCGGTAAGAAATCCGTCCACATCGGTCCAGATTTGAATTTCCCGGGCTTTCAATGCCGCACCGAAAATGGAAGCCGTAAAATCCGAGCCGCTACGCCCCAGAGTAGTGGTCTCATTCTGCGGGGTAGAGGCAATAAATCCCGTAATGACCTGCAAATCTTTATGTTGTTCAAAATACTTCCGTATAAGCCGGGTAGTGGTTTCCATTTGAACCAAAGCCGAGCCGAATCGTTCATTGCTTTTGATTACCTTACGGGCATCTAAGAATTCACTCTTTATATGTTGTTCGTTCAAAACCCGGCTGAGGATGAAAGCAGAGAGCCGTTCGCCAAAACTCATTACAAAATCCAGCACACGCGGCGAAATTTCCCGCACCAGATACACACCGTGCAAAACATCGTGCAAATCGTTTAAGGTGGCGAACATATCGGTGATTATACCGCTCTGGTGTTTGGATGAAATCAATTTCCGAATGATTTGTAAATGACGTTGTTCCAGTTCCTGCTCTATGGTAACATAATGACCATTGCCCTCGGAAGCCTGGCGGGCGGCTGCAATCAACTGATCGGTTACTTTGCCGAAGGCCGAAACCACCACAGCCGTTTTTTCATTTTCCTGTTGCGCCTTTATAATTTCAACCACACGGGCCAAACGATCGGTATCGGCCAGAGAGCTGCCGCCGAATTTTAATATCTTCATATGATGCTTCCCGTTCTCTCAATAACTATGTTTATGTACAGCGCGTACGGCCCGACCGGAGGGGTCCACCACATGCTGCAAAGACGGATCCCATTGAAGGGCAGCGGGTGTACTACAGGCAACCGAGGGCCCTCCGGGAACGCAGGCTGCTGCGGCATCACCCGGAAATAGTTCGCTGAATATCTGGCGATAATAATACGCCTCTTTGGAAGTGGGTGTGTTTATGGGAAACTTGAAACGGGCCTGTTCCAGCATCTGGTCGCTTATTTCCCGTTCACTCACGTCTTTCAGAGTATCGATCCAGCTATATCCCACTCCATCCGAAAACTGTTCCTTCTGGCGCCAGACCACACTATCGGGTAAATAATCTTCAAACAGTTCGCGCAAAATTTGTTTTTCAATCCGGCCCTCTTTAATCATTTTGCTTTCCGGATTGATAGACATGGCTACATCGAGAAATTCCTTATCCAGAAAGGGAACACGTGCCTCCACTCCCCAGGCGGCCATGGATTTATTGGCCCGCAGGCAATCATACCAGTGCAGCTGTTGCAATTTACGTACATTCTCTTCATGAAATTCCCGGGCGCCGGGTGCCTTATGAAAATAGAGATAGCCGCCGAACACCTCATCCGCCCCTTCACCGGAAAGCACCATTTTTACGCCCATGGATTTGATTTTACGGGCCATGAGATACATGGGTGTGGAAGCACGAACCGTAGTCACGTCATAGGTTTCCAGATGCCAGATGACATCGCGCAGGGCATCCAGACCTTCCTGAATCGTGAAGTTAAATTCATGATGAATCGTACCGATATGCCGGGCCACTTCACGAGCCGCCTGCAGATCCGGGGAATCCTTCAAACCGATGGAAAAGGAGTGCAATTGCGGCCACCAGGCCTCTCCCAAATCATTTTCTTCCACCCTGCGCTGGGCGTATTTACGGGCAATAGCCGAGATAATCGAAGAATCCAATCCACCGGAAAGCAAGACACCATAGGGGACATCGGACATGAGTTGTCTGTGAACCGCGTCTTCCAGGGCGCGTTTTAATCGTTGCCGATCCGTTTCGTTATGAGCAACCTTCTCATATTCGAACCAGTCCCGTTGATAATAGCGGACCATCTTATTTTCGGATCGTAAAAAATAATGGCCGGGGGGAAATTCTTCCACCCGCTTACACACCTTCTCGATGGCTTTCATTTCCGAAGATACATAGAAATTTCCATATTCATCGCGACCGGTGTAAAGGGGTACGATGCCGAGATGATCGCGGGCAATCAGATAATCGTTCTTTGTTTTATCGTACAAAATAAAGGCGAATATCCCGTTGAGATCATCCAGAAAACCCGTACCTTTTTCCCTGTACAGAGCATTAATCACTTCACAATCGGAACGGGTCCGGAAATGATAGTCCGTGGTCAGCTTTTTTTCGAGCTGTTTGTGATTGTATATTTCGCCGTTAACGGCCAGAACCAGATCCCCCTCTTCACTGAACAGGGGTTGGGCACCGTTTTCCACATCCACAATGGCCAGCCTTTCATGGACCAGAATAACCCGCTCGTCGTTAAAAATCCCCGACCAGTCCGGACCACGATGGCGTTGAAGCTGGGAAAGCCGCAAGGCCTGTTTACGTAACTGCTGCACATCGCTTTTAATCTCCAATATGCCTAAAATCGAACACATAGCATCTCCCTGTTTTCAGTAAATCCGCCGTATAGAATGTCCCTGATTATTCATTTATTTTGTTCCGTTTTCAAGCGATGGCGTATTTTCAGCTCATTGGCCACTTCGTTAATACTCACCGAGCGGGCCCGCAACAAAACAAGCAGATGAAACAGTAAATCCGCACTTTCCGAAATAAATCGTTCCCTGCTCCCGGCCAGCGCCTCGATTACCGTCTCCGTTGCCTCTTCCCCAACCTTCTGGGTAATACGCATCAGCCCTTTTTTGAACAAACCGGCTACATAAGATTTTGCAACGGGTTGATTTCTACGTTCATCGATTACGGTCTCTAACTTTTCCAAAAAAGGCAGAGCACTCCGGTTTTGTTCGGCGAAACAGGTATCGTTTCCCGTATGGCAAACAGGCCCGTGCGGCGTGGCTTTTATCAACAAGGTATCTCCGTCGCAATCGATCAGGATTTCTTTGAGCGTTAAATAGTGTCCCGAAGTTTCTCCTTTGGTCCATAATGTCTTGCGACTGCGGCTCCAGAAAGTCACGCGGCCGTCTTCGACTGTTTTTCGGTAAGCTTCCCGGTTCATATATCCCAGCATAAGTACTTTCTGTGTGTCCGCATCCTGTACGATGGCCGGAATGAGTCCGTTTTGTTTGGCAAAATCTAAATTCATAAGCGCACTTCTATGTTATGGTTTTTAAGATAGGTCTTTAATTCCTTAATTGATATTTCATTAAAATGGAAAATGCTGGCCGCCAGGGCCGCATCCGCTTTCCCCTGTTGGAATACCTGTACAAAATCATCCATGCGGCCGGCTCCGCCCGATGCAATGACCGGAACATTTACCGCCTGAGCAATACGCCGGGTAAGATCAATGTCGAATCCGCTCTTCTCCCCGTCGTGATTCATGGAAGTCAGAAGGATCTCCCCTGCTCCGCGCTGTACGGCTTGTTTGGCCCAGTCTTCAGCCTGTAAATCCGTACGGGAACGACCGCCATGGGTGTAAACCAGCCAGCTATCCCGTTCCTTTTTGGCGTCAATAGCCAAAACAACGCACTGGCTCCCGAATTCCAAGGCCAATTGATCGATCAGTTGCGGATTTTGAACGGCTGCGGAATTGATACCGATCTTATCGGCACCCGCATTCAGCAAAGCTTCCACATCATAAACGGAGCGAATACCGCCTCCTACCGTAAAAGGGATGTTCAGACGGGCGGCAATGCGCTGCACCAGCTTCAGAAAGGCACCGCGTCCTTCGATGGTAGCCGTAATATCCAGATAGACCAGTTCATCCGCTCCCTGCCCGGCATAGGCAGCGCCTAATTCGACCGGATCACCGGCCTGGCGCAGATTTACAAAACGAATGCCCTTCACGGTCTGGCCGTCTTTCACATCCAGACAGGGTATGATACGTTTACTCAGCATAGAAACGATTCCAGTTCTTTGAATTGAATCCGGTCTTCATAAAAGGCCTTGCCGATAATCACGCCCTGCACGCCGGTTTGCTGCAAAGCATGAATATCCTCCACAGAACGTACACCACCGCTGGCGATCAATTGGAATTGGGGAAAGTTGCTGAGGATTTCCCCGTACAGATCGAGAGCCGGTCCGGCAAAGTTTCCGTCTCTGAGCACATCCGTGCAGATTAAGCGGGTGATTCCCGCATGCGCATAGTCAGACAAGAAATCACGCCAATGCAAGGCGGTGCTTTCCTGCCAGCCCGAAATGGCAATTTGTTCCTGACGAACATCCGCGCCGAGGATGATGCGCTGCGCTCCATAATTCGCAACCCACTCCAACACCTTATGCCGATTCTTTACGGCAATGCTTCCGGCCGTAATCCAGCGGGCACCGGCCCGAAAAACATCACGAATCGCCTGATCGCTTTGCACACCGCCGCCAAAGTCGATTTCCAGAGCCGTGTTACGGGCTATATGATGCAGGACATCCAGATTTTGTGGGCTGCCGGCCCGTGCCCCATCCAGGTCCACCACATGCAGGCGTCTAAATCCGGCCTCTTCGTATCTCAAGGCCACCTGCAGGGGCTCCTCATTATAAACCCTCTTGCGGGTAAAATCACCTTTCGTTAAACGCACACACTGGCCGCTCATGATATCGATCGCCGGAATGATTTCAATCATAGATTTAAAAAATTCCTTAAAATAGTTTCACCGACCAAACCGCTCTTCTCCGGATGAAATTGTACGGCAAAAAAATTATCTTGCTGTAGTGCGGCACTGAACGGCACTAAGTAATCACAGACGGCAACCGTTTGATTTTCCGTTAGCGGCGCATAGAAGCTATGTACGAAATAGACATAAGCGCCCTCGATAATATTTTTAAAAAGAGGCCCTTGCAGATCATGGATCGTGTTCCAACCCATATGAGGCACTTTGCCGGTGGATGGAAATCTGATTACCTCCAATCCGTATAAACCCAGACCTCTCACCTCCTCTTCTTGCGTGGAGCGGCATAAGAGTTGCAACCCGAGGCAGACACCGAGAAAAGGCCGGGTCAGTTCCGGGATTACATGGATTAATCCGCTCTCTTTTAAATCATCCATGGCCGGGCGGGCCGCACCCACCCCGGGAAAGATCACATAATCGGCAGCACGAATGGTTGCCGCGTCATCGGTTATGATCGGTTCTATGTTTAAACGCCGCAATGCGAAATAAACGGATCGGATATTACCCGCCCTGTATTTAATAACGGCAACTTTCATAAAACCCCTTTCGTACTGGGAATGGCCGGATCGCTGTTATCGATGGCGGCAGCCTGTTTGAAAGCCCGTGCGAATCCTTTAAAAACAGCTTCGATCTTATGATGTTCATTTTTGCCGTCAGCCTGTACGGCCAAAGTGCATTGGGCAGCCTGGCAAAATGAGTAAAAAAAGTGTTCGAATAATTCCGTGGGCATGGAGCCGATCTTTTCCCGTTTAAAATCGACTTTCCAGTTGAGATAACTGCGGCCGGAAAAATCGAGAGCTATCTGAGCCAGGGCATCATCCATCGGCAAAAAAAAACCATAGCGCCCGATACCCTTTTTGCTGCCCAACGCCTGATCCACGGCCTGGCCCAGAGTCAAAGCCGTATCTTCGACCGTATGGTGCTCATCCACATCCAAATCCCCTTGCACGGAAATACGCAGATCGCAAGCGCTGTGCCGCGCCACCTGTTCCAACATGTGATCGAAAAACCCGATACCTGTGTTTATTTCGGATTGCCCCCTGCCGTTCAAATCGATTTCCACCCGGATATTGGTTTCGCTTGTTTTGCGTTCCACTACTGCCTTGCGGTTACCCGCTTTTAAGAAACGATAGATACGCTGCCAGTCCCTGCTGCAAAAAACAGCCTCTTCATGGGGCCCGTCGCTGAGCCAGATAGCCTGCGCTTTCAAATTTTTGGCCAGTTGTATATCCGATAGACGATCCCCGATAACGAATGACTTATTTAAATCGTATTCTCCGTGGATATATTTGCCCAGCATGCCTGTACCCGGTTTACGCGTATCTGCCTGATCTTCGGGCAGGCTGCGGTCGATGAGGATATCGGAAAAAGTGATTCCTTCCCCCTCCAGAATCTGTAACATTTTATTATGTGCCGGCCAAAAATCCTCTTCCGGAAAGGAAGAAGTTCCCAAACCGTCCTGATTGGTAACCATAACCAATTCAAAATCAAGTTCGCTCACAATGCGAGAGAGGTTGACAATGACTCCCGGATAAAATTCCAGCTTTTCCAGGCTGTCCACCTGCTCATCGGGCGGCTCTTTGATGATCGTGCCGTCTCTGTCTATGAATAATACTTTTTTCATGAACTTTTTTCCATCTCTTTAAAAGATTCGATGAGTCGTTTATTTTCAGCCGGGGTTCCCACGGTAATCCGTAAGCAAGAGGGACAATGCATAATGCCGGAGCGGTTCCGTACCACGATACCCTTTTGCAGCAGATACCCATAAACCCGCCCGGCATTTTTAACCTTTAGCAATAAAAAATTGGTCTGCGAAGGAAAGACCTGCTCCACGGAAGAAAGTTGAGACAATTCCCGCTGTAGCCAATCGCGCTGAGCTAAGGTGGTTTGAATCATTTCTTGCACCCGGTGGACATGATTCAAAGCGGAAAGAGCCGTTTCCTGGGTCAGTCCGCTGACATTGTAAGGATATTTGATCTGATTCAAAATAGCAATCAGTTGCGGCTGTCCGAAGGCCATACCGAGACGAATCCGGGCCAGGCCCCAGGCCTTGGAAAAGGTTTGTAAAACGACCAGATTGGGGAAGGCGTCCAGTCGGTTTAACCAGCTCTGTCTCCGGGAATAATCGATATAGGCTTCATCCACGATTACTAATCCCCCGAATGTTTTTAAAAGTTTTTCCACATCCTCTGCATTCATTACATTGCCGGTAGGATTATTGGGCGAACAGATAAAAATTATTTTTATGTCATTCTGCCCTTCCATTTTCCGCATGATATTTTGAATATCCATCTGGAAATTAGTAAGTAAGGGAATCTTTTCGATGCCGATATTGTTCATGCGGGCAGCCACTTCGTACATGCCGTAGGTCGGCGGCATAAGTACGATACGCTCTTGGGAAGGCTCACAAAAAGCGCGCACCAACAGATCGATCGCTTCATCGCTGCCATTACCGAGGAAGATGTTTTTTTCGTCTACATGTTTAAGAGAAGCGATCCGCCGTTTAAGCTTATTCTGCAAGGGGTCCGGATAGCGATTCAGCAGGGGTTCCAAAGGACTGCCCAGAGCATTCTCATTGGCATCCATAAAAATCGTTTTTGCTTCCTGAGGTATTTCATGACGGGCCGAAGTATAGGGTCTGAAATCCC
The DNA here is from genome assembly GCA_026983775.1 of Calditrichia bacterium. Lineage (GTDB taxonomy): Bacteria > Calditrichota > Calditrichia > Calditrichales > Calditrichaceae > JALSTK01. Next base: position 3,701 of record JALSTK010000085.1, on the reverse strand, counting down.
GCAGATGGGCGCGTAATAATTTCCGGAAATCCATCAGTCTTCTTCCTTTAATCGTTGCAAGCGAACCTCCACAGCCAATCCGTGGGCCTGAAGTTGTTCTGCCCGGCTCATAGCCACTACGGCCGGCCCGATATTTTGTAGACCTTGCTCCGTGATCTGCTGGAAGAAAATATCTTTCTGGAAGCTGCTCACCGAAAGGCCGCTGTAATTGCGGGCATAACCGTTAGTGGGCAAAGTATGATTCGGGCCGGAGGCATAGTCCCCCACGGATTCCGGACTAAAGGGACCCAAAAATACGGACCCGGCATTGCGTATGCCGTCCACCAGATGGGAAGGGTCCTGCACATTCAGAATCAAATGTTCCGGTGCATAGGTGTTGGAAAAATCAAGCGCAGTGTGCAAATCCGGAAAAACAATAAAACGACTCTGCTTTAAAGCGGATAGAATACTTTCCTTACGATTCAAATCCGGCAAAACTATTTTAATCCGGTGCAAAACCTGCTCAATTAGAGTAGGCTCCGTACACAGGAGTATAACCTGACTGTCTGCGCCGTGCTCGGCCTGAGCTAAAAGATCGGCAGCTATAAATCCGGCATTCGCTTTTTCATCGGCAATAACCAGTACTTCCGAAGGACCGGCAGGCATGTCGATGGCCACTCCATACCCGGTAGCCAATTGTTTGGCAAGAGTAACATACCGATTGCCCGGCCCAAAAATTTTATCCACTTTTGGCACCGATTCCGTTCCCAAAGTCAGGGCCGCAATGGCCTGAGCGCCACCGACTTTCAAAATCCGGCTTACACCGTTCAGTCGGGCCGCATAGATAATAGCCGGATGAACCGGAGGCGGCGTACAGAGGATAATTTCCTGACATGCGGCCAAAACAGCCGGGATGGTCAACATAAGCACGGTTGAAAACAGGGGCGCGCTACCTCCGGGAACATAGAGTCCCACTTTGGGAATAGCCACCCGTTTCTGCCAACAACGCACTCCGGCCATGGTTTCGATAAATTTCCCATCCTCCATCTGCTGCTGATGATACAGACGGATATTTCTCGAAGCCAGGGAAATAGCTGCTTTCAATTCATCGGAAACCAGTTCATCCGCTTCTCGGAACTCTTCTTCCTTTACAAACAGCTCGCTGAGGTCAACCCCGTCCAGATTTTTGGTCAGTTGATACAAGGCCGTGTCTCCTTCTACCCGAACCTTGTCCATAATGCGTTGTACCACCTGTTCCGTTGCATGCAGATCCATAGCCGGGCGGGTACATAATCGGGGCCACTCGTTTCGCGGCGGATTTTCATAGATTTCAGTCATAGTGTGTTCCATATTGCCGATGATTTTTTAAACGACCTGAATGGCTTCCTTTGATTTTCGAAGCCCATGCCGTCCAAAAATATTTAATTCGGGATAAATTCTGCGATTCTTTCCTCTTTTTTCTTTCTGTTCATCTAAAACCGACTCCGGAATTATCCATCCTCATTATCCGGATACACCTTCGAGGCTTTGGTCCAGGAGGTAACGATACCCCGGATCATGGCTGAACTGAATCCTTCGTGTTCCATTTGATTCAACCCGGAAATCGTAATCCCCCGCGGTGTGGTCACCCGGTCGATCTCAAATTCAGGATGGCGACCGTTCTTCAGTAACAAAGAAGCCGCCCCTTTAGCCGTCTGAGCAGCGATTTTAATAGCCTTATCCGAATCAAACCCAATCTCGATTCCCCCCTGAGAAGCCGCCCGCACCGCTCTCAGAAAAAAGGCAATCCCGCAGGCCGCCAAAGCCGTAGCCGCCGTCATATTTTCTTCCTCGATAATTTGCGTGATCCCTACCGTATCAAAAATCTTATTTGCCACAGCCAGGGCCTGATCTTTTTTTCGGGTCGTAGCCAGACAGGTCATGGATTCGCCGATGGCGATAGCCGTATTGGGCATGGCTCTGACAATGACCACTTCACTGTTTAATATGCGTCTGATCTGGGCAATTTTGACTCCGGTAACCACAGAAATAATCGTATGCTTTTCAGCATCGATCTCTTCCTTGATTTCCTCAAGAAGCTGATTTATTTTCTGGGGTTCCACGGCAATCAATATAATCCGGGAGCGTCTTACCGCATCTTTATTATCGGCTTGTACTACAAAACCGTCTTCCTTAAAACGGGCGATTTTCTCCACTCTACGGCGGGTTAGGATGATCCGGGCCGGGTCGTAAACCCCGGAACGTAATAATCCGCTGGCAATGGCAGTACCCAGGTTGCCGGCTCCCAAGATGGCTAATTTCAATGAACGATTCATCTTATCTTCCTGTCTTTTTTATATACAATTTATATCCTTCCCACATCCCATCCTTTATAGAATCATTTTTTCGATGGAAAGAACCAAAATCCCCTGGGCGCCTTTCTTTTTGATCTCATCGATCCGTTCCCAAAATTCTTTTTCCTTAATCACCGTATGCACCGAACTCCATCCCGGATCGGCCAGAGGCATGACCGTGGGACTTTTCATGCCGGGCAGGATACGGCAAATCTCTTCGATCCGTTCGTTGGGAACATTCATTAAAATATATTTATAAGCCGAAGCCTTAAGCACGGCTTTTATACGGAATAGGAACCGGCTTAAAATTTCTTCTTTCCTTGATGATAATTTTCGTGCAGCCAGCAAAGCCGCCTGGGAATGCATGACCACTTTAAACTCTTTCAGTCCGTTGCTAACCAGGGTGCCGCCGGAACTTACAATATCAAAAATAGCATCCGCCAGACCGATTTCAGGAGCAATCTCCACCGAACCGCTGATAGAATGAATGGATGCATTCAATCGGTTCTCTTGCAGAAAACGCTTTAATATATGGGGATAAGAAGTGGCAATACTCAACCCATTCAAATCCTGAAGGGATTGATAGTTTTTATTTTTCGGCACCGCAAGGGAGAGACGACATTTCCCGAATCCCAATCTGATCATCATCCGCAGATCCAGTCCGCTTTCCGCATATTCGTTTTCGCCGACGATCCCGATATCAGCGGCCCCGTTGGCCAGACATTCGGGAATATCGTCATCGCGCAGGAACAGTACCCGCATGGGGAAATTATCCGCTTTGGATTTTAATCTGTTTTTTACTCCGTTGGGAATGGAGATGCCACACTCCTTTAAAAGCCCCAGAGTACGCTCCGTCAGGCGGCCCGATTTTTGTATCGCCAGTGTGATCATTTTCGTACCTTATTAGTTATAAAAAAAGCCCGGAACCTATTCGGAACCGGGCTTTAAATTTTATGATCATTCAGATTAATTCGCCGTCACCTTCCGAATAGCAGCAGAAAAAAATTGTGTGTCAAATTATGGTGGTGACGAATCGGATTAATCATTTTTTCCCTTTTAATTGTCAATTGCTGTATAAATATAAATTTTATTGTGTAGTAATGCAAATATTTTATTCGAAATGAATTTTCTAAGATCCGGCCCTTTATGATTCATAGAGCCGCATTCCGAAGGCAATCGACCGTTCATACTCTTTAATAAGATGGAAACCTACTTTTTTGTAAAACTGAACAGCGCCCTGATTTGCTTTCCCCACTTCCAGGTGAACGGCCGGGATATTCAATTCTCTTAGCCGATCAAGAAAAGTATCGATTAATTGACGCCCCATCCCTCTGCCCTGTCCCCGGGGCAGAATATCGATATGCAGATGGGCCGGATAAGCCGTTAGAT
>JALSTK010000084.1 GCA_026983775.1 Calditrichia bacterium | reverse complement strand
GGCGACAATATTACCATGGAAGTGGAGTTGCAGAAAGAGATTGCCATGGAGAAGGAGTTGCGTTTTGCAATTCGTGAAGGTGGCCGTACGGTAGGTGCCGGTGTTGTGGCAGAGATTATTGAATAAAATAAAGGAAGAGTACTGTGGCAAGTCAAACGATCAGGATCCGCTTAAAGGCATATGACCACAATTTAATTGATAAATCGACAGATAAAATTATTCGAACGGCAAAATCTACGGGTGCGCTCATATCCGGACCCATTCCTCTGCCAACGGAACGATCGGTTTATACGGTGCTTAAATCTCCTCATGTGGATAAAAAGTCCCGCGAGCAGTTTGAGACTCGAATCCATAAAAGATTAATTGATATTTTAAATGCCACCAGTAAAACAGTAGACGCTCTGATGAAGTTGGAACTGCCCGCTGGTGTGGATATTGAAATAAAAACTTGAAACAGGCGCAATAGTCGGAGTAAGTGATGTCTGGTATTTTAGGCAAAAAAATAGGTATGACCCAAATTTTCGATGAAAGTGGGTTGGCAATACCGGTAACGGTTGTTGAAGCGGGTCCCTGCTTTGTCACGCAGGTGAGAACCGAAAAGAAAGACGGTTACAATGCGGTACAGATCGCCTTTGGTGACATAAAAGAGAAAAATGTGGTAAAGCCGCTCAGGGGGCATTTCGAAAAAGCGAAAATACAACCCAGGCGGTATCTGAAAGAATTTGATTTTAGTGACATGGATGATGTGAAAATCGGCGATGAAGTTAAGGTCGATATATTTCACCCCGGTGGCACGGTTAAAGTGACGGGTGTTTCTAAAGGGAAAGGATTCCAGGGAACGGTTAAGCGTCATAAATTCGGTGGCGGTCCCAAAACACACGGTCAAAGCGATCGTTTGCGGGCTCCCGGTTCACTGGGACAGAGTTCGTGGCCGTCGCGTGTATTTAAAGGATTAAAGATGTCCGGCCGTATGGGGGGAGAACGCGTTACTCTTAAAAATGTTACTGTAGTGAAAGTTGACGCTGAAAATAATTTATTGTTTTTAAAAGGGGCATTGCCCGGTGCGAGACATTCGCTTCTGGAAATTGTAAAATAGAAGATTGATTGCGGGAAAAGCTATGAAATTAGATATTTTTGGAAAAGACGGTCAAAAGAGCGGTAAGAAGGTCGATCTCAACGATCGTATATTTAAAATTGTTCCTAATGATCATGCGATCTGGCTGGATATCAAGGCCATTCAGGCTCACAAACGTCAGGGTACGCATAGTACAAAAGGCCGTTCGTATGTTTCCGGTGGTGGAAGAAAGCCTTTTCGTCAAAAGGGAACGGGCAGGGCTCGTCAGGGAACGATCCGGGCTCCCCACCATGTGGGTGGCGGCCGAGTTTTCGGACCCACGCCGCACACATATGACCTGAAGGTTAATAAGAAGGTAAAATTGTTAGCTCGCCGTTCTGCTCTGAGTTACAAGGCCAGGGATAAAAAAATTGTGGTGGTTGAAAATTTCGATTTTGAAAAACCATCCACCAAAGCATTCCAAGATTTTTTGTCGGACCTGGATTTAAACGGTAAGAAAGTGCTTTTTTGCTCTGCCGGGCATGCTCCGCTGCTCGTTAAATCCGCGGCCAATCTATATAAGGTGGAAGTACGGGAATCGTACTCCTTTTCAACGTACGATGTATTAAAGGCCGACACTCTTGTTTTTCAGGAAGGTGCGGTTACCAAGATTAATGAGGTACTTGCAAGATGAATACAAAAACAATCAGGTTAGAACCGATTTATACGGAGAAGATGGCTCGTCTGCAGGATGTCCTGAATAAATATGCCTTTAAGGTAGATAAAAAAGCGAATAAGATAGAGATAAAGAAAGCGGTCGAAAAAAAGTTTGAAGTAAAGGTCAAATCGGTCAGAACGATGGTCATGCCCGGTAAAATGCGTCAGCAATTTACCAAGGGTGGTCGTTCCTCCGGCCGGCGTGCTTCCTGGAAGAAGGCTATTGTTACCCTGGAAGAAGGGCACAGTTTAGAATTGTTTGGAAAAGCTTAATACCTTTTGGAGTTATAAATGGGAATCAAATCATTTAAACCGATTACACCGGGTCAGCGCTATAAGACTGTAAGTGATTTTGCTCAGATTACAAAGTCGGAACCCGAAAAATCTTTGCTGGCTTCTTTAAAGAGCAGCGGAGGAAGAAATAATTTGGGTCGGGTCACTTCGAGGCATCGTGGCGGGGGACATAAGAGAAGATACCGGATTATCGATTTCAAGCGGAACAAACGGGATATACCGGCGCGGGTCGAAGCGATCGAATACGATCCGAATCGTACGGCACGAATTGCGCTATTAAAATATGCAGACGGGGAACGACGTTACATTTTGGCTCCGGATAAGCTGAAAGTAGGCGATCCGGTCATGTCGGGGGAGCAGGCTGAAATTAAGGTCGGAAATGCTCTGCCCATGGAAAAAATCCCGGTCGGCGTAATGATTCATGCTATTGAAATGAAAGAATTAAAAGGAGCGCAAATCGCCCGTAGTGCCGGAACTTCCGCTCAATTGATGGCCAAAGAAGGTAAATGGGCGATGATCAAGTTACCCTCCGGGGAAGTGCGCAAATTGCCGTTACGCTGCTACGCAACGATCGGTCAGGTTTCCAATGTGGATCACATGAATATCTCCATTGGTAAGGCCGGCAGATCTCGCTGGCTGGGACGCAGGCCGCATGTTCGGGGCGTTGCTATGAATCCGATTGATCATCCCATGGGTGGCGGTGAAGGTAAATCTTCGGGAGGCCGGGTGCCGTGTTCGCCCTGGGGGCAGCAAAGTAAAGGGTTAAAGACCCGTAAAAAAGGTAAAAAATCAGATGCATTTATTATTAAGCGTCGTAAGTAGGAGAAAATTCTGAGATGGCTCGTTCGATTAAAAAAGGCCCATATATTGACGAGAGTTTGCTGAAAAAAATCGACAAACTGAATAGCGATGGTAAAAAAGTGGTTGTAAAAACCTGGGCGCGCAGAAGTACGATCCCGCCTGAGTTTGTGGGTCATACGATTGCTGTTCATAACGGACGGAAATTTATTCCTGTATATATTAGTGAGAACATGGTGGGTCACAAATTAGGCGAGTTCGCTCCGACCCGGACCTTTAGAGGGCATGGCGGAAAATTAGCTGAGCGTATGAGCCGCCTTAGATAATGTGTTACATGAGGTAGTTAGAATATGGAAACAGTTGCTAAGACAAAACATGTCAGAATGTCTCCGCAAAAAATAAGACGGGTGATTAACCTGGTGCGCGGTTTAAATGTGGAAGAAGCGCTGGCCTTGCTGCATTATACACGTAAAGACGCTGCGGAACCCGTTGCCAAGACCGTTCGATCTGCTTTTGCCAATCTGGGCAATCTGGAAGAAGGGGAACGTGTCAACATGAGTGATGTGTATATTAAAACAATCCAGGTGGATGGCGGCCCGACCCTGAAAAGGTTTCGTCCGATGTCCATGGGACGCGCCGGGAAAATTCGTAAACGTACTTCTCACATAACCGTTGTAGTGGAGCATAGAGCATAATTTCTCAATTTTAAGGAGATGAGGTTTTGGGACAAAAAACACATCCGGTAGGCTTAAGGCTGGGCATTGTTAAATCGTGGAATAGCAGTTGGTTCGACGAACGGAATTTCGCAGCCAAATTGGAAGAAGATTTAAGGTTACGCAGATATATCCGTAATCGTTTGGATAGAGCGGCCGTATCGAAAATTGAAATCGAACGAACCGTTAAACGCGTCATCTTAACCATTCATACCGCCCGACCGGGAATTGTCATTGGGAAAAAAGGTTCTGAGGTGGATAAATTACGCGAAGAATTGCACTCTTTAACCAATAAAGAGGTGCAGATTAATATAAATGAAATAAAGAAGCCGGAGCTGGATGCCTATTTGGTTGCCGAAAATATCGGCCGGCAATTGGAAGGCAAGGTAAGTTTTCGTCGTGCCATGAAAAAAGCGATTATCTCTACCATGCGTTTAGGTTCGGAAGGGATTAAGATTATGTGTTCCGGTCGCCTCGGAGGTGCTGAAATGGCCCGTACCGAGCAGTATAAAAGCGGACGAATTCCTTTGCATACCTTGCGTGCCGATATTGATTATGCAACCTATACAGCGAAAACAACCTATGGAACCATTGGCGTTAAAGTGTGGATCTTTAATGGTGAAGTGATCGGGAAAAAATAGTATCTTGTAGGAGTACGGCTCATGTTAATGCCAAAGAGAGTTAAATATCGTAAAAAACAACGTGGTAAAATGAAAGGCAACGCCCAGACGGGTAATTATATTGCCTTTGGTAAATATGGTCTTAAAGCAATGGAATCCGGTTGGATTACAAGCAGGCAGATAGAAGCGACACGTATTGCCATAACCCGTCATGTTAAGAGGGGCGGTAAGGTTTGGATTCGCATTTTCCCGGATAAACCGGTCACCAAAAAACCTGCTGAAACCAGAATGGGCAAGGGAAAAGGTTCTCCGGAATACTGGGTAGCCGTGGTAAGAGCGGGCCGAATTCTGTTTGAATTGGAAGGCGTTGATTTTAATCTGGCAAAAGAAGCCATGCGTCTGGCCTCGCATAAACTGCCCATCAAGACCAAATTTGTTGTTAAAGAATAGAAAAAGGGTGTGGTAAATGAAAAGTAGAGAAGACCTGTTCGGATTATCCCTTGAAGAACTGAACGAAAAGTTAAGCGAAGCGGAAGAAGAATATGATAATCTGCACATTCAGAAAGCAACACACCAGTTACAAAATCCGCTGCGCATAAGGGAAGTTCGCAGAAATATCGCCAGAATTAAAACCTTTATACGTCAGCATGAGCTGGGTATAAATGTTGAAAAAACCGAGAATGCATAGGAAGTAATTATGGATACAAAACGCGGTTTACGTAAAACTCGTATTGGTAAGGTCGTTAGTACGAAGATGGATAAAACCATAACGGTTGCAGTCGAACGCCGTTTGAAGCATGCCGTTTATGGAAAGTATGTTAAAAAGACGGTTAAGCTTAAAGCGCATGATGAAGAAAATACTTGTTCCGAAGGGGATATCGTTAAGGTTATGGAAACACGTCCCTTAAGTAAAACCAAGAGATGGCGGCTGGTCGAAATCGTTGAAAAAGTGAAATAAAGGTTTGTAAAATGATTCAGGAATATACCAAGCTCAATGTGGCTGACAATTCGGGCGCACAAAAAGTGCAATGCATTCGAATCCTGGGAGGCTCCCGTAAAAAATACGGTTCCATCGGTGATATTATTGTGGTCTCCGTAAAGAGCGCCATTCCGGGCGGAACGGTCAAAAAGGGAGAAGTCTCTAAAGCCGTAATCGTACGCACTAAAAAAGAAATACGCAGGAAGGACGGGTCCTATATCCGTTTTGATGAAAACGCGGCTGTGCTGATCGATGCCCAAAATGAACCGAGAGGAACACGTATATTTGGACCTGTGGCCCGTGAATTGCGTGAAAAACAATTTATGAAGATTGTATCATTAGCACCTGAAGTACTATAAGAGAATAAGGCTGATTCAATGAAAATAAGAAAAAATGACACGGTTAAAGTAATTGCCGGCAACTATAAGTACAGAGGCAAGGTAGGGAAGGTCTTAAAAGTTTATCCAGATACGAATCGTATCATCGTGGAAGGGGTAAATATTATTAAACGCCATACCCGGCCTACACAAAAGCTTCCCCAGGGTGGGATCATTGAAAAAGAAGCACCGATTCATGTGTCGAACGTCATGTATTATTCTACTAAATTTAATACAACGACCCGGGTCGGCTATAAATATTTGGAAGATGGCACAAAGGTAAGATATTGTCTGAATCCGGAGTGTCAGGGTGAAATTATTACTGAAGTTGAATAGCGGAAGATAGAGGTTTACAAAATGGCCGATTACGTTCCAAGAATGTATAAAAAATATAAGGAAGAGGTTGTTCCTTACCTGCAAAAAAAATTCGGATATAAAAATATCCATCAGATTCCCCGTTTACTTAAAATAAACATCAATGCCGGGGTGGGAGAAGCTATTCAGGATTCGAAGAATCTCGAAGGTGCTGTAAACGATCTGATGGTCATTAGTGGACGTAAACCGATTGTCACTACGGCGAGAAAGTCCATATCCAATTTCAAACTACGCAAAGGCATGAAGATCGGGGCTAAAGTTACCTTGCGTCGTGACTATATGTGGGAATTTTATGATCGATTTGTTTCCGTGGCTGTTCCGCGTATCCGCGATTTCCGCGGCTATTCCGATAAGGCTTTCGACGGACGCGGAAATTATTCGTTGGGTATTCGGGAACAGATTATATTTCCCGAAATAAATGTGGACAAAATCGATAAAATTCGTGGTTTTGATATAACATTTGTTACATCGGCTGCTACCGATGAAGAAGGGTATGAACTATTGAAAGCCCTCGGTTTTCCATTTAAGAAACAAGAACAATAAGAACGAGGTGTGGTTTGGCGAAGAAGAGTCTGATCGTAAAATCGAAGCGTAAACAAAAATTTCAGGTACGGGAATACCATCGTTGCAGTCGTTGTGGCCGTTCCCGTGGTTATTTACGAAAATACGGCATTTGCCGCATCTGTTTCAGAGAATTAGCTTTACAGGGTGAAATACCCGGTGTTACCAAAGCAAGCTGGTAGAGTGTAGAAGGAGACGAATTACATGTCCATGACAGATCCCATTGCAGATTATTTAACCCGGATTCGCAATGCGCAGCATGCCGAACATAAGTATGTAGATATCCCTTCCTCTAATATTAAACGCAGAATGTCGCGTATTTTGTTGGAACAGGGATTCATCAAAAAATACATCATTATTGATGACGGCAAGCAGGGGCTGATACGCATCTGGTTGAAATATGATGAAGAAAAGAATCCGATTATCCATAAAATAATCCGGGTTAGCACGCCGGGCAGAAGAAAATATGTAGATGTCGAACATTTGCCCCGGGTAATGAATAATTTAGGCATTGCCATTATGACCACTCCCCGCGGAGTGCTCACGGCCCGCGAAGCCCGCAGACAAAATGTCGGCGGCGAAATCTTGTGTTATGTATGGTAAGCGATAGGAATAGGAGACGATAACGTGTCGAGAATCGGTAAATTACCGGTAGAAGTTCCCGGAAATGTTACAGTGACGTTGGATAAAACCAATACGCTGACTGTAAAAGGTCCCAAAGGGGAACTGCAAAAGAAATTTCATGACCAGATTGATATTAAGGTGGAAGGGAATCAGGTTATAATCAATCGTCGGGATGATCAAAAATTCAGCAGGTCTTTACACGGTTTAACCCGGGCTCTGATCGCCAATATGGTCGAAGGGGTGTCCAATGGGTACACCAGGAAGCTGGAAATCGTCGGTATCGGGTATAAAGCGGAAATGCATGGCAAAAAACTGGTACTGAATATTGGATATTCGCACCCTATTATTGTAAGTGTACCGGATTCAATTACGTTGGCAACGCCGACCGCCAATGAAATAACGGTGTCGGGGATTGACAAAGAATTGGTAGGATTGGTTGCCGCTAAGATCCGCAGTTATAGAAAACCGGAACCTTATAAGGGTAAAGGAATTAAATATGCCGGTGAATATATACGACGTAAAGCCGGAAAGACGGCTGGAAAATAAGTAAGTAGGAAATTCGAAATGTCAAAGAAGAGAAAACACAGAGTATGGGGGACTGCCGAGCGTCCACGTTTGGTTGTATACAGAAGTTTACGTTATATGCATGCGGAATTGATAGATGACACTCAGGGTAAAGTTCTGTTCGGCCTGTTTGATAAGAGTAAGGTTGTTCAGGATGCTTTGAAAGAAGCCAAAACGAAAACAGAACGCTCGTATGCTCTCGGTAAGTTGTTCGCCGAGCAGGCTAAAAAGAAAAAAGTGTCACGAATCGTATTTGACCGTAATGGCCATATCTATCATGGCCGGATTAAAGCTTTTGCCGAAGGTGCTCGGGAAGGCGGACTGGATTTTTAAAGAAACAGGAGTGAAGTGTGACAGATCGTATTAATCCCAGTGAAATAGAGTTAAAAGAAAAAGTGATTCATATTAACCGTGTTGCAAAAGTCTTAAAAGGTGGTCGTCGTTTTTCCTTTAATGCTATTGTCGTGGTTGGTGATGGAAACGGCATTGTCGGTCTTGGTCTGGGAAAGGCCAATGAAGTCATCAACGCCATTGCCAAAGGAACGGAACAGGCCAAGAAAAATCTGGTTCGCGTATCGGTTATAAAGGGAACGATTCCCCATCCTATTAAGAGCAAATTCGGGGCCGGTTATGTGGTGATGCAACCGGCGGCTCCCGGTACCGGGGTGATAGCCGGTGGGCCGATCAGGGCCATCTGTGAAGCAGCAGGTATTACCGATATCCTGACCAAATCGGTCGGGTCTTCGAATCCTCATAATGTGAGTAAGGCTACGTTCAACGCCCTGAAAACGATGTTCAGTGCCGAAGCGGTTGCCAAAAAACGTGGTATTTCAATGAAAAAAGTATTTCACGGTTAAGAAGTGTTAAGGATTGTAAAAAATGGCAAAAGAGAAAATAAAAGAAATAAAAATCACTCAAATCAAGAGTGCAATCGGCAGCCCCGAAAACCAGAAACGAACCGTCAGGGCTCTGGGAATTCGCAAAATGAATCATTCTGTTGTGCATAAAGCGACTCCGCAGATTTTGGGAATGGTTAATACAGTCCGACATCTGGTTAAAGTGGAAGATCTTTAGGAAAGGATATAGAAGTTATGAACCTGAGTCAATTACGTCCTGCTAAAGGATCGACAAAAAACAAGAAAAGACGTGGCAGAGGAGAAGGAAGCGGATTAGCCGTTACAGCGGGTCGGGGGCATAAAGGGTATGGATCCCGCGGCGGTTCGAAAAAACGGGCCTGGTTTGAAGGTGGGCAGATGCCGCTTCAACGCCGTCTTCCGAAATTTGGATTTACCAATATTCGTAAAATCACATTTCAGGTCGTAAATGTCGGGGACTTGGAAAAATTAGGTGACCTGCAGGAAATTAATAAACAGCTCTTACTCGAGAAACGACTCATCCGGAAAAAAAACATTCCCGTGAAGCTGTTGGGCGAAGGTGAATTGTCGCGTAAGATCAATATTGAAGTGGATGCCGTCAGTAAATCGGCCAGAGAAAAAATAGAAAAACTAGGAGGCACGGTTACTTTAGCATGATCGAGACATTTCGAAATGTATTCAAGATTCCCGAGTTAAGGCGGCGCATACTGTTTACGTTGATGATTTTAGGCATCGAACGGATCGGTACGCATGTGGTCACTCCCGGGATTGATGCTGCGGCCTTAGCGGAAGGGTTTAAAAGTCTGCAAAACACCTTGTTCGGTTTATATGATTTATTCGCCGGTGGCGCTTTCAAAAAAGCGGCTGTCTTTGGTCTCGGCATTATGCCCTATATTAGTGCCTCAATCATCATCCAGTTGCTCGGCGCGGTGATTCCTTACTTCCAGAAATTACAGAAAGAGGGCGAAGAGGGACGTAAGAAAATTACTCAGTACACCCGTTACGGAACTTTGATTATCTCCGCTATGCAGTCTTTTGGCGTGGCTATCTTCCTGCAGAGTATTCATTTGCCGGACGGACGTTTGGCGGTTCCGAATCCCGGTATCGGATTTGAATTGTTAACCATGGTTTCCATGACGGCCGGAACGATGCTGATTATGTGGTTGGGGGAACAAATTGATGACCGCGGGGTCGGTAATGGGATTTCTCTGATCATCTTTATCGGCATCATTGCCCGTTTACCCCAGGCGCTTATTGCCGAGTATCAGCAGTTTTCGGTTGGACAACGGGGCCTGTTAACGGAAATCTTCCTGTTGGCTTTGGCTCTTGCCATCATTTACTTTATTGTTTTGTTAACGGAAGGTACACGTAAGATTCCGGTGCAATATGCAAAACGCGTCGTGGGACGAAAGGTTTACGGGGGAGTGAATACCCATTTTCCGATGAAGGTTAATACGGCCGGGGTTATGCCGATCATTTTTGCCCAGGCCATCATGTTTGTGCCTACCACGATGTTGACCTTTTTGCCGGAAAGCGAATTCATGATCAGTATGCAACATCTGTTCTCCATGGATTCCTGGTTTTATTGGATCTCTTATGGAATAATCATTGTGTTTTTTACCTATTTTTATACGGCTATTGCCTTAAATCCCGTTGAAGTGGCGGATAATCTGAAAAAACAGGGTGGCTTTATTCCGGGAGTACGTCCCGGTAAAAAAACGTCCGAATACCTGGATCGGATTTTGACCAGAATAACGTTACCGGCCTCGATATTTCTGGCCATCGTTGCCATCATTCCGGCCATGCTGGCCAAGTGGGCCCATATTCCCTATAGTCTGGCCTCCTTTTTTGGCGGTACCGGTTTGTTGATTATCGTTGGTGTGGCCCTTGATTTTCTCCAACAGGTTGAATCGCATCTGTTTATGCGTCATTACGATGGATTCATGAAATCAGGTAAAATTCGCGGCCGAAGAGGTTAAATCTATCTGTAATGATCTATATAAAGAATGAGCAGCAAATTGCTGCCATTGAAGAAAGTGATATCATAGTAGCGGAAACGCTAAAGTTCATTGAAAAATTTATTGAGCCCGGTGTTGATACCAAAACACTGAATCATGAAGTGGAAGGATTTATCCTGAGTCATAAAGCCAGACCGGCTTTCAAAGGGTTATATGGTTTTCCAGCGGCTGCATGTATCTCCGTCAATGACGAAGTGGTGCATGGAATTCCAGGTAAGCGCAAACTCAGGCAGGGTGATATTGTAGGTATCGATGTCGGGGTGGAACTCAATAATTATTACGGTGACGGGGCACGCACTTTTTGTGTCGGTCGGGTAACGGACTCGATTCGGGAATTGTGTAGAGTAACCGAAAAGAGTTTGTATCTCGGGATTGAACAGTGTCGTCCCGGAAATCGGGTGGGTGATATCTCTTATGCCGTGCAAAGTTATGTGGAAGCGCATGGTTTTTCGGTGGTTCGCGACCTGGTCGGTCATGGGGTGGGTATTAAACCGCATGAAGACCCACAGGTACCGAATTACGGAGAGAAGGGAAAGGGCCCGCGTTTAAAGGCTGGAATGGTAATTGCCATAGAGCCAATGATTAATATGGGAGGTTTTCAGGTGTATACGGCTCCTGACGAATGGACCGTAAAAACGGTTGACGGTCTTCCATCTGCTCATTTTGAGCATTCGGTAGCCATCTTAAAGGATGGCCCGAAAATATTAACCCATACACGATAGAGGTATATGTTTTGGCGAAGAAACAGGATGCAATAAAAGTAGACGGAGTGATCAAAGAAACTTTGCCAAATGCTTCTTTTATCGTAACTCTGGAAAATGGACATGAGGTTCTGGCCTATATTTCCGGTAAAATGAGGATGCATTTCATTAAAATTTTACCCGGAGACAAGGTAAGTGTTGAACTTTCCCCATACGATTTAACCAGAGGCAGAATCGTTTACAGATATAAATAGGCAGGGATGAACAATGAAAGTACAAGCCTCAGTAAAAAAGATTTGCGACGGATGTAAAATTGTACGGCGCAAGGGCGTTGTACGGGTTATTTGCAGTAAAAATCCAAAGCACAAGCAACGTCAGGGTTAACAGATAGATTTATAGGAGGCAGTTTTGGCTCGTATCGCAGGGGTAGATTTACCTAAAAACAAGCGGGTGGTTGTCGGTTTAACATATATTTTCGGAATAGGTCGTCCGTCTGCACAGAAAATTTGTGCGGATGCCGGTGTTGATGAAAATACGCGTGTTAACAATCTGACAGAAGATGAAGTACGTAAAATCCGTACCATTATTCAAACCGATTATAAAGTTGAAGGGGCGTTAAAGGCTGAAATTAATATGAACATCAAACGTTTGATGGATATTAATTCCGTTCGCGGTTACCGCCACCATCGTGGGTTGCCGGTTCGCGGACAACGTACCAAGACCAATGCCCGGACCCGTAAGGGCCGGAAACGTTTAGTCGGCGGAAAAAAGAAAAAATAATCAGTGAATAGTAGGAGATAGAAATTGGCTTCACCAAAAAAGCGTACCAGAAGCAAGAAAAAAGAACGCGTTGAGCCCCATGGTAAGGCACACATAAAAGCAACTTTCAATAATACCGTGGTGTCTTTAACCGATAATTACGGAAATGTAATATCCTGGGCTTCGGCTGGTATGGTTGGCTTTAAGGGCTCCCGGAAGAATACACCCTATGCGGCTCAGATCGCCGCAGAAAGTGCGGCTAAGACAGCCATGGATCTTGGATTGAAAATTATTGATGTTGAAGTAAAAGGTCCGGGGTCCGGACGGGAAGCGGCCATTAAATCATTGCAGGCCACAGGACTGGAGATCGCATCTATTAAAGATGTCACTCCCATTCCCCATAATGGTTGTCGGCCTCCTAAAAAGAGACGCGTGTAATCGAAAAAGTTGGAGTTATTTAAATGGCGAGATATACTGGTCCAAAAGGAAAAATTGTTCGTAAATTTGGTGAAAATATATTCGGAAATCCCAAATTTGATAAACTGTTAAATAAAAAATCTTATCCTCCCGGTCAGCATGGTACGAGTCGCAGAAAACTAAGCGACTATGCCTTGCAGTTAAGGGAAAAGCAAAAAGTCAAGTACATGTACGGTCTACTTGAGAAACAATTTAGATTGTTTTTCAAAAAAGCGGAAAGAATGAAGGGCGTGACCGGAGAAAATCTGCTCATGTTATTGGAAAGTCGTCTGGATAATACCGTCTTTCGTTTGGGCTTTGCCGTATCACGCTCTCAGGCCAGACAAATGGTTTTACATCGTCATATTATGGTTAATGATCGCCCGGTGAATATTCCTTCCTATATTCTAAAACCCGGAGATGTTATTCAGGTTCGCGAAGGCAGTCGTCGTCTTGCCATGTTCCACGATGCCCTGAAGCGCGTACGTGCCGAAAGTATTTATCCCTGGCTGGAACTGGATAAAGCCCAGTTAACGGGTAAATTTATAGAAAAACCTCATCGTGAAGACATTCCTGTCAATGTACAGGAAAACATGATCGTTGAGTTGTATTCTAAATAATCCTTCACCGTTTGTAAAAAAAGTTAGGAAAATTAAAAAGATATGAGCTGGTCCAACTTACAAATGCCTGAAAGAATAGAAGTCGATGAGGCTACCTATTCGAACACTTTTGGAAAATTCACCATTCAGCCTTTAGAACAGGGTTTTGGTGTTACTCTGGGAAACGCTTTGCGGAGGGTATTATTGTCCTCGCTCCAAGGCGCGGCCATTACCGCTATTAAAGTGGCCGATATCCAGCATGAATTTTCGACCATCGAAGGCGTCATGGAAGATATACCGGAATTTATTCTGAATCTGAAACAATTGCGCATTAAATTGCTGAATAAACGACCGGATAAAATTACTCTTCATTTAAAAGGTCCCATGGATTTTAGCGGTGAAACCATTCAGACCCATTCCAATGATCTGGAAATATTAAATCCGGAGCTGCATTTGGCTACCTTGAATGAAAAGGCGGAATTCGATATCGAACTGTACATCGGTCGCGGCCGGGGTTATGTAACCGCCGAAGAAAATAAGCAGGCCGATCACCCTATTGGTGTCATTCCCATTGATTCGATTTTTTCTCCGATTCTCAATGTGAAATATTCGGTAGAAAATACACGTGTGGGACATCGTACGGATTTTGAGAAATTGGTACTGGAAATTCTGACCGACGGAAGTATTACTCCGGATGATGCCCTGACCTTCAGCGGAAAAATATTGAGAGACCACATACAGCTCTTTATCAATTTCGACATTGACACAGAGGAAGAAGAGACAACCGAGATTGACGAAGAGGCGCTGCGTATTAAAAAGCTTCTTAAGATGAGTGTGGATGAGTTGGAGCTTTCCGTCCGCTCCCATAACTGTCTGAAGGCCGCAGAAATCAAAACCATCGGTGATTTGGTACGCCGGGATGAACAGGAAATGCTGAAGTTTAAAAATTTTGGTCGTAAATCACTCATGGAATTGGGAAAGATATTGGAAGAGCGCGGGCTTAAGTTTGGGATGGATGTGGAGAAATATTTGAAACCTGAAGAAAAATAATTGCTTTAGTTAGAAGGGATTGGAAGGATGCGACATAGAAAAAAAGGGAATCATCTGGGACGCACGGCGAGCCATAAAAAAGCCTTAATGCGCAATATGGCAGCTCAGGTGATCGAACATAAAGAGATTAAAACAACCCTGGCCAAGGCAAAAGAATTACGGGGCTATGTGGAACGTCTGATTACCTATGGCAAAAAGGGATCGGTGCAACACCGGCGTTTAGCGTTCAAATATTTGCAGGATAAATATGCAGTTACCAGTCTGTTTGATGAAATTGCTCCTTTGTACGAAGATCGCAACGGGGGGTATACGCGCATCGTAAAACTGGGAACACGCAAAGGAGACGGTGCGGAAATGTCTGTGCTGCAGCTGGTAGGGTTTGAGAAGGGTGGCGAAGCCAAAAAAACCAAGGCAGAGAAAAAAGCGAAAGCGCAAAAGAAAGAAACGAAAAAAGAAGTTGCAGTCGCTGAAGAAGCGCAGAAGAAAATTGAAGAGAAACCGGCAGAGGCCGAGAAAGAATCTGTTGAACGGTCTGAGCCCGAAATTCCTGAAGAAACAGCGGAAACGGATGAGGCGAAAGAGCCTGAAAAATAAAAAACAAAAAATATGTAAAATATGAGCCATTGCAATTC
>JALSTK010000083.1 GCA_026983775.1 Calditrichia bacterium | reverse complement strand
CCGCAGATGCAATTGAAAAAATTACATTACAAAGACCCGAATATTTAAGCAAATACCACGGGATCTGATTCACTTGATAAACACGGCCGGTGACAAAGAATTAAAATGGCATTTGGCCTTAATCGTACCGAGACTTAAGATGACACCCGATGAATTGGCAATTATCCGGAGGAAACCGACTTCCCGGGCAACAAACAAAGAAGAAAGCAGGCTTGTTAGAGTAAATTCCATACTTTTTAACAGGAAAAAAACAGTGAGATATATTCCCTCATTCAAGTTTTTAAATTGAAAATGGAAAATAACGGCCTACAAAAAAAACAGAGGGTCTGCAGAACAGGCAGGCAGGTAGTTGGAATACCGGAAGATTGCGGCCCGCACCCCAGGCCACTCGTCGGGCGAAATAAATTGTGATGCTTATGGAAACATGGACTAAGAAAAAATCCATTTTTTGGTTAACCGCCATGATCATGACGACGATCGTGGGGACCATTATCGGAAATAGGGTAAAAAATGAAAACATTCTCGGGGGAACCATTGCGATTCTCATACTTCTGCTCATCCCCATCGGTATTGAATTCATACGGAAAACGGATCCTATCGTCTATTATGGCCTGGATTTTATTACCTTAAAAAAAATAAATATAAGATCGGTTTTGGGCCTGGCCGGTATCGTTTTTGTCACAATAGCTTTGCTGGATTTTTATGTTTTTGACATCTGGAAAATAATACATCAAAATTCCAAAATAGCGGTGGGCTCAACCTCTATGGCACTGGCCGGCAGTCCCTATTTTTATTTGTCCGTGTTTGTGGTTTTTGGCGGCACCCTGTTGGAGGAGCTGTGGTTTAGAGGACTTATTCAATACAAAATAAAATCCATAACCTATTTTAAAAAAGTGAATCCGCATCTGGCGATTGTTTTACAAAGTATTCTTTTTGGATTGATCCATTTTATCCCTATTTTTTATGGAAGTGATTTCGAACTTAAAGTCAAGCTTTGGTTTTTTGTCTATCCTACGATCATCGGCCTGATTCTCGGTTACACCAATGAAAAATATAACTCCTTATGGCCCGGCTGGATCATTCACTACACCAATAACTTATGCAGTATACTTCTGTTCACGATTTTATTTAAGGTATAGGAATAATTGCTTTGCCCAACCGGATAGCGGGCGAATGGGTAAAAAATTATTATCCCTGCGGCCATTTTGGGATGAAACGGATCCTGATACGCTTTAAGTTATGAATAAAACAAACGAGGGTACAATTAGCGAGGCAAGAACGACAAACCACGCCACTGCCCCCCGGTCGTTTTCAAGTATGGTTTAACAACAGGAAGAAAATACTATGCTGGAACTCAAGAATAATTTCATCTTTGCTCCCGTTAAAACAGGATACAGTGACCTAACAGGGAGTATTACTGAAAGGCATCTTAATTTTTATAAAGCAAGAAGTAAATTTATTGGAGCCGTTACCCCTGAACCCTTGTATATTCACAAAGGTTTAAGAGAATTGCCGACGCAGATCGGTATTGACCGTGATGATAAAATAGAGGGACTCAAAAAATTAACGAAGGCTATTCATCAATTTGACACAAAAGTAATTGCGCATTTAAACCATCCGGGGAGAATGGCCAATCCAAAAATTCCGGAGAACTATTTTTTATCTTCCACAGAAAAGGCCTGCGAGAACGGAGGCGCCACTCCAAGAAAGATGAATAAAGAGGATATTCAGCAGACAATCGATTTATTCGTCAATGCTGCAAAAAGAGCGGAAAAAGCAGATTTTGATATTCTTGAACTTCAATTCGGGCACGGTTATCTTGCCGCACAATTTATTTCCCCGAAAGTGAACACGAGGAGCGACGAATATGGTGGAAATTTTGAGAATAGAATAAAATTTCCTTTACAAATTTTAGATGCCGTAAAATCAGTAACCGATTTACCTGTCATAGTAAGAATTAGCGGTGACGAGATGCTGCCTGACGGCATTAAATTGGAAGAAATGATCAGGTTCGCTAAAATATTGAAAGAAAAGTCTGTCGAAGCTATCCATGTTTCTGCAGGAACGATCTGCAATACTCCGCCCTGGTATTTTCAGCATATGTTTGTACCGCAAGGGAAAACCTGGCAATTTGCCCAAAAAATTAAACAAGAAGCAAATATTCCCACCATTTATGTGGGACAAATTAATACAGAAAAGGATGTTAAAAATCTTACCGATCATTTTAAAGCAGATTATATTGCCGTAGGAAGAGCCCTGGTTGCCGATCCCGATTTTGTCGGGAAATGTTTAAATCGAGTAAAGGGAAAGATTCGTCCTTGCCTGGCATGTGCCGAAGGGTGCTTAGGGGGAGTGAAATCCGGGAAAGGGCTGCAATGCCTTGTTAATCCGGAAGTAGGCAAAGAATTCGATTTTTTCAAAAACACCCTGGAAACAAAAAACATTGCTGTTGTTGGTGGAGGCCTGGCAGGCATGGAAGCGGTATTAACTTTAAAGAAGAGAGGACATAATGTTACGCTTTTTGAAAAAGATAGATTAGGTGGACAATTTAATTTAGCTTATTTACCTCCCCATAAACAATCGTTAAAAAAACTTATTGATTATTTTGTTGATGAAATCGGTTTTTACCATATTCCGGTGATAAAAAAAGAAGCGACAAAAGAGGAATTAAGAGACTTTGATAAAATTATTTTGGCCACAGGTTCCCTCCCTTTGCCCCCTCCCATTAAAGGCTTAGTTAAATTTTATTGGGCCGAAATATTATATGAGGCTCATATGCCATCGAATGAAAATGTAGCTGTAATTGGCGGCGGTTTAATAGGAACAGAGATTGCCCATGCCCTGCTCTCCAGAAACAACAAGGTTTATATTTTTGAATTATTACCGCAAATTGCCAACGGTATGGAAATGATTGAACAAAAACTTACATTAAATGCTTTAAAGAATGAAAAAGTTGAAATTTATACTGATACCTTAGTTAAAGAAATTGACGGAGAAAAAATTATTTTTGAAAAAGATGGAATAAGGGGCACAATCAATAAGATTGATACGATTGTAGTTTCAACGGGAATGAAAAGTTATAATCCCTTGGAGGATGAATTGAAAGATACCACTGCTGTTTACGTTATCGGTGATGCCAGGAAAGTTGGGAAAGCACAGGATGCAATTCAGACTGCTTATGAAATAGCAAAAAATTTATAGTAACCAATTCTAATCAACCTGGTAA
>JALSTK010000082.1 GCA_026983775.1 Calditrichia bacterium | reverse complement strand
TACAAAAGTATGAAAGTAAATGCGAGTAAATTTTAAACCTTGAAATGGGTCTATCTTAAATCCGGTATTATTTACGAATATTAAATTGCAACGCATCCCGAAACAGGGGAGAATTGAGAGGGATTCAGACTCTTTCAACCCTGTCTTTACGATTGAAAAATCAATTTTATCTGCTTATTCTGCCAAAAAATTGATTCGTACCATTTGTTCGAAATAATTTTTTTAAAATATTTTGTAATAGCTTGCCTGATGTCGGAAAATTTCGTTTATTTAGCTAATTCTTAAGAACAGAATGCATATGATACAAATAAAGTACGACAGTCGCTTTACCCGTATTCATATTAAACTTTTTACAAAAAAATCGATTATTTTAATAGATACAAGGGAACGAACGTTTTAACAGCGCAAGAAAGTTCAGTGAATCGCTCATAAAAAAATCTTCAGATCAATCCGTTAGTTCAAAGCTGACGTTTTCATTTAAAATAAAGCGGGACTTTTAAGTATATTGTTCGGAAAACCATATGTATGATCGTATGAAAAAAACGATACTAAAAACGATCCTTCTTCTTTTTGTGTTTAGCGGAATTCAACTTCTGAACGCACAGGAAAGCGAGCCATGCACAATTAAGGCCCTGGAAATTCAAGAACCTGTGCACATTGACGGTGACCTTTCCGAAACCGCCTGGCAGAATGCAGAACACATTTCTAATTTTACGCAACGGGAATTAAACGAAGGTCTGCCGGCCAGTGAACGCAGTGAAGTAGCAATTCTATATGATAAGAAAAATCTTTATATCGGCGTCTGGTGTTATGATGATGCACCGGATCAATTAGTGGCTGAAAAAATGAGAAGAGACTTCGACTATCAGTCCGAAGACAACTTTAAGATAGTGATCGACACCTACCGGGACCGGCGCAATGGTTATCTGTTTATTACCAATCCCAACGGCGCCCGGTTTGATGCCCTGATCCAAAATAACGGCGATCGTTTTAACAAATCATGGAATGGAGTTTGGAATGTAAAGTCAAGAATTACAAGCCGTGGTTGGTTTGCCGAATTCGAAATCCCCTTTTCCACCTTAAAATTCAAATTGGCCGACAGACAATCCTGGGGCATCAATTTTGAACGTAATATCCGCCGAAAACGGGAGCAGGTGCTCTGGCAGGGCTGGTCCCGGGATTCGCAATTGGAACAGGTGAGCCGTTCCGGTCGGGTGGAAGGAATCCATAGTATCAGCAATGTAACTCTGATCGAGTTTAAACCCTACGGTATTGCCGGAATTGAAAAAAATAGCGGACAAAAGGCGGTATCAAAAATAAACGGCGGCGGGGATCTCAACTATTTGATCACTCCGACCATGAAATTGAATCTGACCGTGAACACCGATTTCGCCCAGGTGGAATCCGATAGGCAGCAGGTAAATCTGACCCGTTTTTCACTTTACTATCCGGAAAAGCGGGATTTTTTTTTAGAAGGCCGAAATTATTTCGATTTCAGTCTCGGTCGCCGCATTCAGCCTTTTTACAGCCGACGTATCGGACTGAGCGGTTCCGGAAAAGTGATTCCGGTTATTGCCGGGGCTCGTTTATTGGGCAAGGCCGGATCGTCTACCCTGGGGGCGATGAGTATCCAAACGTCCGGTAAAGATTCCCTTCCTTCCACTAATTATACGGTTCTGCGTTGGAGACAAGATGTACTAAAACAATCTTCTATCGGCATCATTGGAGTCGGAAAGATGGAACCGCATCGTCAAAATGCAGTCTATGGAACCGATTTTTTATATTCCACTTCCAGCTTCTGGGGTGATAAAAATTTTTCCGTGGGGGGAGCTGTTGCCCAAAGTTATACTTCGGACAGCACGCATAAAACCGGACTGGCCAGTCGTCTCTTTGTAGACTTTCCCAACGACTTAGTCGACTTTTCCGCAGTCTGGAATCGGGCTGATGTTAATTTTAATCCCGAAACCGGCTATCTGCAACGCAAGCATTACCAGATGTTCAATGCCGAGCTACGTATCCAACCCAGACCGAAATTTTTACCCTGGATTCAGCAATTAAATTTTAAGCCCTTTGACTTTAACTACTACATCGACGATCAAACACATGAACTGCAATCGCTCTGGTCCGAGTTTCGCATATTGGGATTTACCACCAAAAGCGGTAATTTTTTCGAGGGGAACATCCAGCGGCGTGCGGAAAACTTAACGGAAGATTTCGACATCCACAACGGAATCATAATCCCGGCAAGAGCCTACTGGTTTACAAGATATGAATTGCAGTACGGTTCATTTCCCGGAAAACCGTTTCATTACTTTGTTTTTGTGAATTGGGGGGCCTATTATAAAGGTCAACGAACGGCATGGGCCTTACGCGGTGTGTACCGTTTCAATAAATTTGTCAGCGCCAGTCTTCATTATACACAGAATATCATCCGTTTACCCCATGATTCTTTTACCATACATGAGTTTAGCAGCCGTATTGAGATGGCTGTAAACCCGGACCTGTTTGGTTCTTTGTTTGCCCAATGGAACAATGATGATCATGAAATGTTGCTTAATTTCCGATTTAACTGGATTCCCACACCGGGTACTCATTTTTATTTCGTTATCAACCAAAGTTTTGATACCGGGTCAAAAAGCTGGCGGGTTAGCAATACAACCATTCTTTCAAAATTTGTTTGGCGTTTGGTATTGTGAGCACTATTTTGGGTTTGCTGTGGGCAGGTTCCGGTCAGGTAAAGAGGGGTCTAACCGGTTAACCGGAACGGATCGACATAGCGCCCTGTTCTTTTTGGAGTTCATCGGCTGTTTTTTCGTGAAGAAGCCCTATGTCGTATGAATCCTATTACCCACCCTCTTGGGCATAAAAGCCGAAATTTTGTCCGGGAATTCATGGTTAATTTGAAAAGAATTTGATAAATACCCCCTGATGCTTGTATTTTATATCAAGTAGTGATAAGATGAGTAATCGGGATATACAGATGAAAGATACCTATGATGTTATTGTAATCGGAAGCGGACCGGGCGGTGAAGGGGCGGCCATGAAATCGGCTAAAGAGGGAAAACGCGTTGCCGTAGTGGATGATTTTTCCGATGTGGGCGGACGCTGCACCCATTTAAGCACCATACCCAGTAAAGCCCTGCTGCATTCCGTGCGCCAGCTTTCGATTACCGGCCGCCAGTATAACCAAAGCTTCGCAGAATTACTACAAAATGCAGAGTCCGTGATCGAAAAACAGGTTAAGCTGCGCCGAAGCTTTTATGACCGCAATCAAGTGGATATTTTCACCGGATTTGCTTCTTTTACAGATGAACATACCCTCGAAATAGCTGCGGAAGGTATGCCCACCAAAAGAATTTCTGCCGAGCACTTTGTAATCGCTACCGGAGCCAGACCTTACCATCCGGACGACATCGATTTTAGCCATCATCGTGTTTTTGACAGTGATACTATCCTGAATTTAAAAGAAGAAGTACGCTCGGTGATCATCTACGGAGCCGGAATCATCGGTTGCGAATACGCTTCCATCTTCAGAGGCAGCGGAATTAAGGCGACGTTGATTAACAGTAGAGATCGCCTGCTTTCCTTCCTGGACGATGAGATCAGCGTCGCCCTGAGCTATCATCTCCGGGAGAACGGAGTGACTATTTTACATAATGAAGAATATGAAAAAGTGGAATACAGTGATCATAATATAACCCTGCATCTTAAATCGAAAAAGAGAATTCATGGTGAGTATTTATTATGGGTCCAGGGTCGCACCGGCAACTCTTCGGATATGGGGTTGGAGAAAATCGGCGTGCAAACGGATAATCGGGGCTATATTCTTATTAACGAAAACTATCAGACCGCCCGACCCCATATTTATGCCGTGGGGGATGTGGTCGGTTTCCCCAGTTTGGCGAGTGCGGCCTACGATCAGGGACGTTTCGCAGCCACACATTTGGTACTGGGAAAATGTGACTATCGTCTGGTTGAGCACATTCCTACCGGCATTTATACCATTCCGGAAATCAGTTCCGTCGGATTAACCGAACAGGAACTCACGGCAAAAAAAGTTCCTTACGAAGTGGGACATTCCTTTTTTCGCAATCTGGCCCGGGCCCAGATATTAGGTGAAGCTACCGGTATGCTTAAGATCCTTTTCCACCGCGAAACGCTGGAAATTCTGGGCATCCACTGTTTCGGCGCCAATGCAACGGAAATCATTCATATCGGTCAGGCTATTATTTCCCAGAAAGGAAAGGCCAACTCACTGATGTATTTCATCAATACCACCTTTAATTATCCCACCATGGCCGAGGCATACCGCGTTGCCGCTTTAAACGGCTTAAACCGCGTTAAGTAGCTTTAGCATTACGGTTAACGGTGTTGCTACTGCCGAGCAATCGATCCAGAGCGGATCGGATTTTTTCGAAGGGGAACCCGCTGATGATTTCTTTCTCAATTTCTTGCAGCCGCTCATTGCATAAATTTCCCATACTGCCTTCATGGGTGTGTTGCGTAGCAGCCGGGGGCTGAAAAACACCTTCTTCAATCTGCTTCGAAATTATCGTATAGGCTTCTCTGAAAGGAATCCCATCTGCTACCAAGCGATTAACGGCATCTACGGTAAACAGATTTTTATACTTCTCATCCTCTAAAATATCTTCCCGAATTCGGATATGGGGCAGTACATGAATCAATATTCGAAGACACTGCTGCAATTCGGACAGAGCCGGTAAAAAACTTTCTTTGGTTAATTGCAAATCACGGTGGTAGCCTGAGGGCAGGTTGGCCCGGATCATCATCAGTTCGTTGGGCAAAGCTTTTAAACGGTTACAGCGACCCCGTAGAATCTCAAAAACATCCGGATTCTTCTTATGGGGCATAATACTGGAACCGGTAGTGATTTCATCCGGGAAAGAGACAAAATCGAAATTCTGAGACAGGTAGAGCGTCAGGTCGGCAGCCATATTTCCCAGCGTCTCGGCAAAAGAAGTAAGGGACTGGGCGACCACCCGTTCCATGCGCCCCCGGCCCATCTGAGCATAGACAACGTTGTAATTCAAATCGTCAAAGCCCAATAGCTGCGTGGTTAGCTTGCGATCCAGCGGCAAAGAAGAGCCGTATCCGGCAGCCGATCCCAGCGGGTTTTTATTAACGATTTTATAGGCGGCCTGCAGTTGAATCAGGTCATCGAGTAAACTTTCGGCATAGGCGGCAAACCACAGGCCGAAAGAGGAGGGCATGGCCACTTGCAGATGCGTATAACCGGGCAAAAGTATCGCTTGATAAGTATCGCTTAAACCGAGTAACAGATGGAACAATTCTGCCGCGTCATCCACAATATCCTGTAATCGGTCACGGGTTAATAGTTTAATATCGAGCAATACCTGATCGTTGCGCGATCGTCCGCTGTGGATTTTCTTTCCCACATCGCCAATTTTCCGAGTAAGCAGAAGCTCTATCTCGGAATGAATATCTTCCACTCCTTCTTCCAGAACAAAATCCCCGGATTCGATTCGCTGATAAAGGGTTCGTAACTCAGCTTGTAATTGAAGCCATTCTTGATCGGTCAATACACCTATTTCATGAAGCATCGTGCCATGGGCCAGTGAGCCCAATACGTCATAGGGCGCCAATAATAAATCCAGTTCCCTGTCCCGGCCGACTGTAAAGCGTTCGACGGCTGCATCCACCTGGTAATTTTTTTGCCATAATTTTTTCATACGGAATCACTTTTCGTTAAAAATTTTTCCAATAATTGAATATAGATTTCGATACCTTGCCGCAGCTCGTGCAGATACACAAATTCATCCGCAGTATGGGAACGTTCGGACATGCCCGGCCCGATCTTCACCGAAGGAGCCTGGATCAGAGCCTGATCGGAAAGCGTCGGGGAACCGAAAGTGTGCATAGCGAGAGACCGGGCTACTTTGACCAGACCATGATTTTCGGCAATGGCCGACGGTTGCAAGTGCAAGGATGTTTCCAGGATTTCACTTTGAATATGCTCCCGGATCGTTTGCAGCACTTGCTCATTACCATACACATCCGTGGTACGGATATCTACCGTAAAATCACACCGATCCGGAATGACATTATGGAGCACGCCGGCTTCGATCATGGTTACCGTCATCTTCACCGGCCCAAGCAACTTGGATTCTTCAGGAAATCGAAAGGTATTAAACCATTGAAGATCGGGAATCGCTTTAAAAATAGCATTCTCACCCACATCGCGGGCAGCATGTCCGGCTCTTCCATGGGCCCGGCACCGCAAAACCATCAAACCTTTTTCTGCAATCGCCAGTTCCATACCGGTCGGTTCCCCCACAACAGCCAGATCGATCCGACCTAATTCCGGCAAAACGGAACGAATACCCTTTGCACCGGATGATTCTTCTTCTGCCGTGGCGGCCATGATAAGATTATGGCTTAAATCGGTTCGTTCGAAAAAGTATATAAAAACTGCCATTAACGAGACCAGCGGGGCTCCGGCATCATTGCTGCCCAGACCGAACAGTTTACCCTCTTCAATGGTCGGTACGAACGGATCATGCTGCCAGCCGTTGGCCACTTTAACGGTATCATGATGCGAATTCAGCAGCAGTGTCGGCTTCTGTGGATCAAAATGACGATTACAGGCCCAGATATTATTGAATTTCCGTTGCACCTCAATACCATGTTCCTGCAGAAAATACAATAAGCGTTGCGCCGTTTGATCTTCCTGACCGCTGAATGACGGCCGGCTGATTAAATCTTTTAATAAATCGAGTGCCTCGCTTTGTAAACCGGCTATTGAACTCATAGAACCACCCTCGTACCCTGCCGGGGATACCCCAGGGCATCATAACGCATAAGGTGAACCGATCCGACTCCCTTTTTAAGAGCAGAAAAAGCAGTATCCATTTTAGGTTTCATCCCCTCCTTGATTATATTTTTTTCTTTCAGTTGCCGGTAGGATTCGGATGTGATTTCACTGATCGTGGAATCTTCTTGCATCGGATCACGCAATACGCCCCGTTTATCAAACAAATAAAATAATTCGACTTCATAATACGGGGTCAGAGCGGCAGCAATTTCGGAAGCAATGGTATCCGCATTGGTATTCAATATTTGCCCTTCACCGTCATGGGTTAAAGCGCAAAACACGGGTATTAAATTAAGCTCCAAAAAATTTTTGATCAGTTCTGCATCTACCCGTTGTACATCACCCACCAGACCAAAATCCACATCGGCGACAGGCCTTTTCTGAGCAAGAATTGCGTTACCGTCGACACCGCTCAGTCCGAAGGCAGGACAATCCAAAGCTTGTAAACCGGCTACAATGTTTTTATTAAGCAAGCCGGCATAAACCATTTGAATCACCTCCAGAGTGGGCCCGTCGGTAATGCGCCGTCCGCCTGCCATTCGCGGTACAATACCCTGTTTTTGTAAGAATGAATCGGCTACCCTGCCTCCGCCGTGCACCAGAAGTTTTGGCCCCGGCAGACGACTAAAATCACCAAGCACCCGTTGCAATTTACGAGGATCATCCGTTATCTGTCCACCGATTTTTACAAGCATTACACGCTGCATGCGATTTCCCTAAAATCCGACCGGTTTTAAATGTAAACCGCTCTCTTCATCCAATCCGAACATCAAATTCATATTCTGCACAGCCTGTCCGGCAGCTCCTTTAATTAAATTATCGATCACACTGATGATAAGCAGCATTCCCTCTTCTTTTTCCAAATGCAGGAACGCTTTATTGGTATTCACCACCTGCTTCACATCCACATTTCCCCTGCTCAAATACACAAAAGGATGATTTGCATAATAGCTTTCGTACAATGCATACGCTTCATCCAGGCCTAAAGAACTAACTGTATAAACCGCAGAAAGAATACCCCGTGTAAAATTTCCGCGAAACGGCAAAAAGCGCAACGGCTTAATCGTATCCTGTTGCAAATAAGATAATGTTTGACGAATCTCGGCCAGATGCTGATGCTTAAAGGCCTTATAAACCGAAATATTGGAACTACGCCAGGAAAAATGAGCGGTTGCGGTTAACTGCTGTCCGGCCCCGGTAGAACCGGTGATGCCGCTTATATGCACTTCGTTTTGCAAGCGTTTCGCAGAAGCCAGGGGTAATAAAGCCAATTGAATGGAGGTAGCAAAGCAACCGGGATTAGCGATATGATCCGCTTCCCGGATCCGTTGCCGGAATGCTTCGGGCAGACCATAGACAAAAGAACGCTTCTCCGGGCTGTTTAACCGAAAATCACGACTTAAATCTATGATATGCACGCTGTCCGGTATTTCATTCTGCTGCAAAAACCTCTTCGATTCGCCGTGTCCCATACATAAGAACAAAACATCCGTATTAAAATCGACTTCGACGGAAAAATGCAGGTCCGTATCTCCCAACAGATCGTGATGTATGGCACTTACCGCCTTGCCCTGCTGACTGCGACTCGATACGAATCCAATGGAAACCTGAGGATGCCCCAACAAAATCCGGATTAGTTCCCCCCCGGTATATCCTGCACCGCCTACAATGCCTGCTCTAATCATATTGTATTCCTAATTATTAAATTCAACAGATCGGATGAACCGTTCTAATGAATTCCGTAAAAAGAGGATTATTTTTTATTCACAGCGCGATAGATACGGCTCTGATTAGCCATGATTTTGGCAAAACCACGCACATCCTGACCGCTCCAGCCCAAATTCATCTCTCCGTAAGTACCGAATTGCGGAGACATCAGATCATGCTCACTTTCAATTCCTTCAATATGAAAAGTACCCGGCATGAGACGGACATGGACACGACCGGTAACATTTTGCTGGCTGTGTTCCAAATAGTGTTCAATATCCCGTAGCACCGGATCCAGAAACTGGCCCTCATGCAACATCATACCATACCAGTTCGCCAGTTGATCTTTCCAGTAGATTTGCCACTTGGTTAAGGTATGCTTTTCCAAAGCCTGATGCGCTTTAATCAGTAAGATCGGAGCCGCCGCCTCGAAGCCAACCCGACCTTTCATGCCGATGATCGTATCGCCCACATGAATATCCCGGCCGATACCAAAGGGCCCGGCCAGAGATTCCAGAGCGCGAATCGCTTCCACCCCGCTACTGAACGTACGATCGTTATAGGAAGTGAATTCACCGTCGGAAAAATGCAAGGTAACGGATTCGGCTCGTCGGGCCGTCTGCTTTGTGGGATAGGCTGTTTCCGGTAACGGCAGATGCGAAGTCAACGTTTCTTTGCCTCCTATCGATGTACCCCACAATCCCTGATTGATGGAATATTGCATTTTTTCAGCATTGAATCGGATGCCCTTCTGTTTTAAATAGCGGATTTCCTGCTCGCGGCTGATTTGCTGATCACGGATGGGAGTCAAAATCTCCGCTTGAGGGGACAGGATGTTAAAAATCATATCAAAACGTACCTGATCGTTACCCGCACCTGTGGAACCGTGGGCAATATAGTCCGCACCGATTTGATTGGCATATTCGGCAATAGCCCTGGCCTGGAAGACCCGTTCGGCACTGACCGACAGAGGGTAAGTTCCGTTTCTAAGCACATTACCATATACCAGATAACGGATACACTGTTGGTAATATTGATCCGTCACGTCTATGGTCTGATGATGTTTGACTCCTAAAGCGTAAGCTTTCCGTTCAATCTTTTCCAGCTCCTGTTCCGAAAAGCCTCCTGTATTGACAAGCACACTGTACACTTCCAACCCGACTTCTTTATTCAGATATATGGCACAATAGGAGGTATCCAGTCCGCCGCTAAAGGCTAATACGACTTTCTTCATAATCAGCTTCCTTTTTATATTTGCTTTTCTTTTCTTCCGGATCATACAGCATGGCCGTACACAGACAATGGCGACGATTGGTGCGTTGCAGGATATCATAATTCACGCAACTCGCGCAGCCGGCCCAAAAATCATCGTCATCGGTCAGTTGGTCAAAAGTCACGGGTCGATAACCTAAGTTGTAATTAATCTTCATGACAGCCGGACTGGTAGTGATGCCGAATATTTTGGCCTGAGGAAACTTTTTACGAGAAAGGGTAAACGTAGCCTGTTTGATCAGCCCGGCCAGACCGAGATGGCGGAATTGCGGGGCCACGATCAAACCGGAATTGGCGATAAAATCTTTGTTTTTACCCCAGGATTCGATGTAACAAAACCCGGCTAACTGCCCTTCGGAAGTAAGAGCAATCACTGCTTTTCCTTCTTTAATCTTTTGACGAATATAGGCCGGTTGCCGTTTGGCGATCCCCGTACCTCTGATCTTTGCCGACTCTTCGATCAGAGTACAAACAGCCTCGGCATATTGTAGATGTTCTGAAGAGGCCACTAAAATCTGTATATTTTTTTCTTTTTGTAAATCCCTGTGCATATGATTTCTCCGCTGTATACGATAGATTTCTATATTGATTATCGCTAAAATGATTTAAAATGGATTTATTTGTGCATCCGAAAAATGGCGACTAAGGTCGTCGGAAACGGAAGGGAAGACGGGTGGGTAAAGATGTTTGGTCATATTTTAAAGTTGATATCATTTGGCATCTGCCCGGGGTCATTTTGATTTATTCTCATTAATTTTTGAGGAATATACAACATTTTTAAGATTTATCAAATATTTATTCATTTTTTTGCATTATTATATATTTTGGATGTCTAAAAAAGGGCTCTACCGGGGTTCTTGTGAAGTCATATATTAAATAAAGACTGATAAAAGGAATGAAACAATTTTTTATGGTTTCATTCATCTTGTATTTAAAAACATTAGTATCCGAAGGATAAGAAGGTGAGTAGCCATAGGCGAAGCCTGTGGTAAAGGGGAAAAAGAGAGCGCAACGCTGAAGGCGTCGAATGTGGAACCCAGAGCATGCTAACGAAATAGGATACCAAATACATTGAAAGGCCCGGTTTATTTTACCCTTCGCGGTAACCCTACTCGGTTACATCTTGCCCACAGGCTTCGCTCCTGCCCGGCGGCTGACGGGTGTGACTACTCATATTGCATCACTTCGTGATGATTTAAGGATGCGGCGTTTAACCACAAAAACCCGATAGAGCCTAAAAAAGAATAGCAATAACCGAAAGTTCTACTTTTTCGCTTATAGCTAGACAATTTGAAGAGAGGCAAAGGTTGTCGAACATCAGAACAAAATAATTCCTTAAAATTAAAAAACTGGTATTCTTACAGACAGGCGCTGCTAAAATACCAGTTTGGGGAATCACCCCTATATACCTATTTTTCTTCCTGAATCAAATGGTCTTGCCCTTTGAGGGGTGGCGTGCTTTTTCTATACTCATAGGTTTTCCATAGGTAATAAATAGCCGGAATCACGATCAGGGTCAGGGCGGTAGAGGAAACCATTCCACCTACCATGGGAGCCGCAATCCTTTTCATGGTTTGCGAACCTGCGGCTGTTCCCCATAAAATGGGTAACAGACCGATCATTGTAGTGGTAACCGTCATCAATTTGGGACGAACCCGTTCCACGGCGCCTTCAATCACTCCATCGTATAAATCTTTCATCGATCTCAGACGGCCACTGGCTAATCGCTCCTTGAAAACATTGTCCAAATAAACGAGCATAATGACTCCTGTTTCCGCGGCTAATCCGGCCAGGGCGATAAAGCCTACTCCCACGGCAACACTGAAATTGTAATCGAGTATGTACATAAACCAGATACCTCCCACCAGGGCAAAGGGCAACGACAGCATTACGATCAAGCTTTCCGTAAGATTCTTGAAGTTAAAATATAACAAGAGGAAAATAACGACGAGCGTAATTGGAATAACGAGGTTTAATCGTTTTCTGGCCCGTTCCATATACTCGTACTGTCCGCTCCAGACGATGCTGTACCCCTCGGGGAAATCAATTTTTTGATTAACAACCTGCTGCGCATTTTTCACATAGGTACCCACATCAATATTTCTTAGATCCACGTATAGCCAGGCCGTTTGCCGGGCATTCTCACTTTTAATCACCGGCGGGCCTTTTTTCAAACGAATATCGGCTACATAGGAAATGGGAATTTGAGCACCACCTGGCGTGGGAACCAGTATTCTCCTAAGTGCGGGAAGATTATCTCTTAATTCACGACTGTACCGCACATTAATCGGATAGCGCTGCAAACCTTCTACGGTGGTGCTCACATTCATTCCGCCGATGGCAGACATGATGACATCCTGTACATCGCCCATAGTAAGTCCGTAGCGGGCTGCTTCCGCCCGGTTAATGTTAAAGTCCAGATAATTGCCGCCTACGGTTTTATCCGGAAACACACTGAGCGTCCCTTTCACATTTTTCAGAGCCAGGGCAATTTTTTGGCCGAGATCGGACAGGGTTTGTAAATCCGGCCCCATGATTTTTATCCCAACCGGCGTTTTAATACCGGTGGATAGCATGTCAATCCGGGTTTTGATGGGCATGGTCCAGGCATTCGTTAAGCCTGGAAATTGAATCGCTTCGTCCATTTCTTTGATCAGTTTCTTGATCGTCATCCCCGGCCGCCATGTATTTTTGGGTTTTAGAGTGATCGTTGTCTCGATCATAGAAAGCGGCGCAGGGTCGGTGGCTGTTTCGGCCCGGCCGATCTTACCGAACACATGATCCACCTCCGGGAAGGTTTTAATGATCTTGTCTGTCTGTTGCAGTAACTCTTTGGCTTTGGTAATGCTGATTCCCGGGTCGGTAGTCGGCATATATAACAGATCGCCTTCATTTAAGGGCGGCATAAATTCGGATCCGATTTTGCTCAAAGGAAATGCCGTCACGATCAGGATAACCACGGCGATACCTATCGTGATCCACTTAAAACGAAGCACCAAATTAATAACCGGGCGATAGACGCTAATCAGAAAACGGCTTACCGGATTCTTTTCTTCGGAGAGGATATTTCCACGGACGAAATATCCCATTAAAACGGGCACGATGGTAATTGCTAAAAAAGCAGCTCCCGCCATAGCATAAGTTTTAGTAAAAGCCAATGGTTTAAATAAGCGTCCTTCCTGGGCCTGAAGCGTAAAAACCGGCAGGAAGGAAAGAGTGATGATTAACAAAGAGTAGAAAAGGGCCGGCCCTACTTCTTTGGAAGAAGCTATGATCAACTGCCAATGATCCTGTTTCACCTTGCTTTTGCGGTTTCGTTCAATATGCTTATGGGCGTTCTCAATCATCACAATGGAGGCGTCCACCATGGCCCCGATGGCGATAGCAATACCTCCCAGCGACATAATATTGGCGTTAATACCCTGATAATACATGACCAGGAATGAGATCAGAATACCCATCGGCAGAGTAAACAGGGCCACAAAAGCACTACGGAAATGCAATAGAAATAGAATACTCACCAGGGCGACTACCAATAATTCTTCCAGCAATTTCCAACTCAGATTATCAATCGCCCGCTGAATCAAACCGGAACGATCATAAGCCGCTTTGATGGTCACCCCTTCGGGTAAACCTTTTTTCAGTTCTTCCAGTTTAGCTTTGACCCGTTTAATCGTTTTCAGGGCATTCTCACCGGAACGCATGACAATAACGCCGCCGACTGTTTCCCCTTCGCCGTTCCAGTCTGCCAGACCGCGCCTTAACTCCGGGCCGATACCCACATCCGCCACATTGCTGATCAAAATCGGTGTGCCGCTGGCATCCGTACCCAGGGGAATATTTTCTATATCTTTCACTGATTTTATATAGCCCAGTCCCCGCACCATGAATTCCGTCTCACCCATTTCTACCAGTTTGCCGCCCACATCGTTATTGCTTCGTCTGATGGCCGAGCGCACTTTCTGAATGGGTATATGATAGGCCAGGAGCTTATCCGGGTCGACTTTCACCTGGTATTGCTTCACATAACCACCGATGGAGGCCACTTCGCTGACTCCCGGAACGCTGGTTAGTTCATAACGTAAATACCAATCCTGAATAGACCGGAGCTGCTGCAAATCGTATTTATCGCCTCCGTCCAGCACATATTCATATACCCAGCCCACACCGGTGGCATCCGGTCCCAAAGTAGGGGTAATACCCTTCGGCAGACGACTGGAAACAAAATTAAGATATTCCAGTACCCGGCTGCGTGCCCAATACAAATCGGTTCCGTCCTCAAAAATGATGTAAACAAAGGAAAGGCCAAAAAAGGAAAAGCCGCGTACATCTTTGGCATAAGGAACGGCCAGCATGGCGCTGGTTAAAGGATAGGTAACCTGATCTTCCACTACCTGTGGGGCCTGTCCGGGATACTCGGTAAAAATAATGACCTGCACGTCGCTCAGATCCGGTATGGCATCGATCGGTGTGTCGAGCATAGCATAGATTCCGGCCAAAGCCACCAGGGCGGTAAACACAATGACCATCACTCGATTATTGACTGACTTTTCGATTATTTTTTCAAGCATAATTTCTCCGCTGTAAGTACCTGTGGCGAATTACTCGTTCAATAAGGTATTGTAATTAAATTAATTGGAAGTGGATCTTTCGGCCAACATTTTCTGAATGGCTTCCTGCAGGCGACTTTCACTATCCAGCATGAACTGGGCAGAAACAACAATCCGGTCATTTTCTTCCAAACCGGACTTGACCATCATTCTGCCATCGTCACTTTCCGCGCCAAGTTGCACACGGCGCGGTTCAAATCGGCCCTGTCCCCGATCCACAAAGACAATATTCCGGTTTCCGGATCGAATCACGGCTTCGCCGGGAATGACCAGAGCATTTTCTATGGGTTGGGACATAATCCGTATATTGGCATACATCCCGGGTTTTAATTTTAACTGCGGATTCGGAAACACAATGCGTGCTTTCAGATCACGACTTTTTTCATTCAGGTAGGGATAGATATAGGAAATTTTCCC